>JAKSQT010000099.1 GCA_024403995.1 Ruminococcus sp. | reverse complement strand
GGCAAGGGGAAAGAGAGTGCAGAGGGAAAACCGCATGGAGGGGGGGAGAAATGCCGACTTTTACTGCGGTTTTATCGTTCTCCCCCCCTCCGTGAGGTTGTCCCTTTGCATATCGGGGAGCAGAACAATTGACGTTGACGAAAAGAATAACATAGACGAAAAAAAACTCTTTGGTGAACAACTGACAGTCTCGAAAAGAGTAACAATAGAAGAATAAACTATCCTTTTGCATAACGAGTAGCAGAACAATTGACGTTCCCGAAAAGAGTAACAATAGAAAAGCAAATTGTTCTGCTCCCCGAAATGCAGAGGAAAAACCTCACGGAGGTGGAGAGAACGATAAAACCGCATAAAAAAAATTTACACGGACGCATTTCAGGGAATTTTTGCCATAGTTTTCCTATAGGTATTGACAAATAATTAGATTTGTTGTAAAATAAATGATGTGTATTTGTAATTCATTGCTTTGCAGTGTCTTACTAAGCCGTTCACCGCAGTTTTCTGAACGGCTCTCATGAAAAATTATGAAAAGGCGGTATACATTGAAATGGGTTTATTTAAGGGTATCTTCGGCGCAAACGCTTACTCCAACAGGGAGCTTAAACGTATCGAGCCGATTAAAAATAAAGTTCTCGATTTGGAAGAAGAATACGGCAAGCTTTCAGATGCCGAATTAAAGGCTAAAACTCAGGAATTCAGAGAAAGACTCGCTGACGGCGAAACTCTTGATGACGTTCTCCCGGAGGCTCTCGCTACCGTAAGAGAAGCTGCATGGCGTGTTCTCGAAAAAAAGCCTTATCCTGTACAGATCATCGGCGCTATCGTTCTCCATCAGGGACGTATCGCTGAAATGAAGACCGGTGAAGGTAAAACTCTCGTTGCCTGCGTTGCTTCCTACCTCAACGCTCTCTCAGGTCTCGGCGTTCACGTTGTTACCGTAAACGACTACCTCGCCAAGACTCAGGCTGAAGAAATGGGCAAGGTACTCCGCTGGCTCGGTCTTACAGTCGGCTGTATCCTCCACGGTCTCAACAATGACGAGCGCCGTGCTGCATATAACTGCGATGTTACCTACGGTACAAACAACGAACTCGGTTTCGACTATCTCCGTGACAACATGGTAACTCACAAGGAAGAACGTGTTCAGCGTGCTCCTAACTTCGCTATCGTCGATGAGGTCGACTCTATCCTTATCGATGAGGCTCGTACTCCTCTTATCATTTCAGGCAGAGGCGACAAGTCAACCGAGCTTTATACCATCGTTGACCGTTTCGCTAAAACTCTTACATCTACTACTGTCGTTGAAACTGATGACAAGGTCGATCAGGATACGATCAACGAAGATGCAGACTATATCATCGACGAAAAAGCCAAGACCGCCACTATCACTCAGCGTGGTGTAAAGAAGGCTGAACAGGCATTCCGTGTTGAAAACCTCATGGATCCTGAAAATATGACTCTCATGCACCACATCAATCAGGCTATCAAGGCTAACGGCGTTATGAGAAACGATATCGACTACGTTGTAAAAGACGGCGAGATCATCATCGTTGACGAGTTCACAGGCCGTATGATGCAGGGCAGACGTTTCAATGACGGTCTCCATCAGGCTATCGAGGCTAAGGAAGGCGTTAAGGTCAAGAGCGAGTCAAAAACTCTTGCTACCATCACTTTCCAGAACTTCTTCCGTCTCTATACAAAACTCTCAGGCATGACCGGTACTGCCATGACCGAAGAAGACGAATTCAAGGAAATTTACAAACTCGACGTTATCTCTATCCCGACAAACAAGCCTGTTATCCGTATCGACCACAACGATCAGGTCTACAGCTCAGCTAAGGGAAAATATGAGGCTATCATCAACCAGATAATCGCCTGCCACGACAAAGGTCAGCCTATCCTCGTTGGTACAGTCTCTATCGAAAAGTCAGAGCTTCTCTCCGCAATGCTCAAGAGAAAGGGCATCAAGCACGAAGTCCTCAACGCTAAACAGCACGCAAAGGAAGCCGAGATCGTTGCTCAGGCCGGCAAGTACGGCGCTGTTACCATCGCTACCAACATGGCAGGACGTGGTACCGATATCATGCTCGGCGGTAACGCTGAATTCCTCGCAAGAGCTGAAATGAGAAAGCGTGAAGTTCCGGAGGAGATAATCTCAGAGGCTATCGGCTTTGCTGATACGGACAATCAGGAAATTATCGATGCAAGAGCTCTCTACCGTGAACTCTATGACAAGTATAACGCAGAAGTAAAGGAAAAGGCTGTCGCTGTCAAGGAGGCCGGCGGTCTCTATATCCTCGGTACAGAGCGCCACGAGTCAAGACGTATCGACAATCAGCTCCGTGGACGTTCAGGCAGACAGGGCGACGAGGGCGAAAGCTGCTTCTTCCTCTCTGTTGAGGACGACCTCATGCGTATCTTCGCAGGCGACCGTCTCGAAAATATGATGAAAACTCTCAACGTTGACGAGGGTATGCCTATCGAGAGCAAAATGCTCACCAAGATCATCGAGTCCTCACAGAAGAAGATCGAGGGTCACCACTTCAGCATAAGAAAGAACGTCCTCAGCTACGACGACGTTATGAATACTCAGCGTGAGATCATCTATAAACAGCGTTCACAGGTTCTTGACGGCGAAGACCTCCACGAGAGCATCCTCAAGATGATGGAGGACTTCATCACGGATACCGTAAACAAGTATATCGTTGACGAAAATATCAAGGACGACTGGAACCTCATCGGCTTGAAGGAATATTTCCTCAACTGGCTCATCGAACCTGAAGACCTCGATTTCGACGACGAAGAAATGGAAAGCATCACAAAGGAAGATATCCTCACTGCTCTCAGCAAAAAAGCCGGCGAGATCTATCAGGCAAAGGAAGAAGAACACGGCTCAGAGGTTATGCGTGAACTCGAAAGAGTTATCCTCCTCAAAGTTGTTGATACAAAGTGGATGGCTCATATCGACGATATGGAAGAACTCAAGAAGGGTATCGGTCTCCAGTCCTACGGTCAGAAGAACCCTGTTATCGAATACCGTTACGAAGGTTTCGAGATGTTCGACGATATGGTCGAGTCTATCCGTGAAGATACTATCCGTATGCTCCTCACAGTCAAGCTCCAGAAAAACGAAGTTCCTGAGCGTGAACAGGTCGTAAAGCCTGATGCTCCGAATGCAGGTTCAGGCGACGGAAGCTTTGACGAGACAAAACGTGTGAAGAAGATCGGCGATAACGACCCGTGTCCGTGCGGCAGCGGCAAAAAGTATAAGAAGTGCTGCAAGGGCAAGGAACAATCAGCTTAATAAAAATACAAAGCGGAATTTTCGCTGTTTATAGCAATACTGCTATTTATTGAGGGAAACCCTTTTGAAAAAGGGTTCTCCCTCAAACTCCCTTCCTAAAACTTTTGGGTGTAGCGTATCTGATATAGGACATTTGTCCTATATCAGATACGCCATAATACTGAAAGTCTTTGGAAAGGGGTTCGGGGAAGAACCTTTCCTCAGAAAGGTTTGCCCCGATAAAGAGCAGTATTTCCATAAGCGGTGAAGATTTCGCTCTATCTTTTCGGAGGTGATACAATGGGCGGGTACAGCGTTTTTGCACGGTACTATGATGACCTGACCGCAAATATTGACTATCAGGGACGTGGCAGATATTTTCATGAGATAATTCAGAAATTCAAGTCCACAAAAGAGAACATCCTCCTCGACCTTGCCTGCGGTACGGGAAGTATCTCGGAGGTCATGGCAAAGCTCGGCTATGACGTTATCGGCGTTGATTACTCGGAGGAAATGCTCGGAATGGCTATCGAAAAAAAATTTGACAGCGGTCTGAATATACAGTATCTCTGTCAGGATATGCGCAAACTCGATATGTTCGGCACGGTCGATGTCACGATATGCGCCCTCGACAGCATAAACCACCTCTCATCCCTCAATGATGTGAAAAAGGTTTTCGAGAATGTTGCTTTCTTCTCGGAAAAGGACGGTCTGTTCATCTTTGATGTCAACACAGTCTATAAACATCGGAATATCCTTGCAAACAACACTTTCACCTATGAGACCGACAACGTTTACTGCGTCTGGGAGAACACCCTCGTTCCCGAAACCGATGAGGTGAAAATGAACCTCGAATTCTTTGAGCTTGAAGAAAACGGGCTCTATTCACGCAGCAGCGACTGTTTCTCGGAAAAGGCTTACAGTGAGGCTGATATTGAACGTCTGCTCGGCGAATGCGGTTTTGAGGTCATTGCAAAATACGGCGATGATACTTTTGATGCTCCCGCTGAAACTACACAGCGTATAGTTTATACTGCACGTTGTATTCGGAACGGACAGATAATGGATCGACAGTAATATACTGAAAGGAATAATAAAATGGGTAAATTATACAGGGCGATATCCGCTGACGGCTCTGCTTTTGCAGAAGTCCTTGATGCAAAGGATATCGTTTCGGAAATCGAAAAAATTCACCAGACCTCCGCTGTCATTACGGCAGGTCTCGGCAGACTTTCAATCGCAGCCTCCCTCATGGGCTATATGCTCAAAGGCGAAAATGACTCGATAACCCTCCGTGTGAACGGCGGCGGTGCGGCAGGTCAGCTCGTTGCTGTTGCGGACAGCCGTGGAAACGTCAAGAGCTGCGTTGACCATCCTGTTGTCGAAATTCCGCTGAATGCACAGGGCAAACTCGATGTCGGCGGCGCTGTCGGCACGGACGGCACACTCTCCGTTGTCAAAGACCTCGGTCTGAAAGAGCCGTATGTCGGCGTTGTTCCGCTTGTTTCAGGCGAAATTGCCGAGGATATCGCAAGCTACTATGCCACAAGCGAACAGATACCTACGGTTTGCAGTCTGGGGGTTCTGGTAAATCCCGACCTCTCGGTCAAGTCCGCAGGCGGTTTTCTCGTTCAGCTCCTGCCGTTTGCAGATGAAAAGGTCATTGACGTTATTGAGAAGAATATCGCAGATATCCGTCCTGTTTCGGCTATGCTCGATGAGGGCATCACTCCGCAGGAAATCGCTGAAATGCTCCTTGCAGGTCTTGAGCCGAATGAGCTTGATACTGCTGAACCTGCCTATAAGTGCGACTGCTCCCGTGAGAGGACTGAAAAGGTGCTCATAAGTATCGGAAACGACGAATTAAAGGCAATTGCGGACGAGGGCAAGGATACAAGCGTTGTATGTCATTTCTGCGGCAAGGAATATGTTTTCACACCGCAGGAGATTTCTTCGCTGATAAAGGAATAATATTGTTATACATTTTGTACGGGTGGCTATTGGCTGCCCGTTTTTGTTATACTGTTTGTATATGCAGATGCAGCATTTCTTTGCAGGGGGGGATGGTGAGACCGCCGTCCCCCTGATCCCCCGATATGCAAATTTGAAGTTTATTTTTCTATTGCTATTCTTCGTAAATGTATTTGTAG
>JAKSQT010000098.1 GCA_024403995.1 Ruminococcus sp. | reverse complement strand
TCCCCTACAAATACATTTACGAAGAATAGCAATAGAAGAATAAACTTCAACTTTGCATAACGGGGAGCAGAACAATTGACAGCAATGTAAAGAAAAACATATAACGAAAAAATCCACCTTTGGTGAACACCTGACAGCACCGTCAGCCAAAAATATATTTAAGATGGACTTGCTTTCAGGGTGTGCATGTGTACCGATGGCTATAATTCGGCAAAAATGGCGTACCAAAAGGTGTACCAAAGGGTGTGCATACATATATATAAGATGGACTTGCTTTCAGGGTGTACATGCGTACCGATGGCTATAATTCGGCAAAAATGGCGTACCAAAAGGTGTACCGCAGGTGTACCAAAGGGTGTACACGATGCTAATCATGTAAATACCATTAACCAAATCCCCACAACAGCAAAAAAGGGAGCACGCAGATGTGCTAATTATATAAACAATCTCGCTGCCCACTCCCACGGCATACAACTTTTCCAAAACACATATAACACTATTCGCTTTAAATTGCGAAAATCCGTTTTTTTTATCACACATACCATAAAAACGGCATAACCTGAAGTTATATTCGTATTCCGAAAAAATCCGACAAAAAATTAACAACTGCTATTGACACATTGACAAAAAAACGATATAATAGTAAATGAGGAACAATTTGAATTTTAAGGAAGTTCCATTGTGCAGAACATTCTGCTTTGATAATGTCAATTTTATTAGGAGGTATCATACCATGTCATTAACAACAAATCCTAACGTTTTAAAGTGGGTTGACGAGATGATCGCTCTCTGTAAGCCTGACAAGGTCGTATGGATCGACGGCTCTAAGGAGCAGCTCGCTGAACTTACTGCTCAGGTCACATCTCTCCCTGACGGCGACCCGAATAAGATGTATCACCTCAATGAGGAAAAACTCCCGGGCTGTCTCTACCACAGAACTGCCGTTAACGACGTTGCCCGTGTTGAGGACAGAACTTTCATCTGCACCAAGACAAAGGAAGAAGCCGGCCCTACAAATAACTGGTGCGACCCTAAGGAAATGTACGCTAAGCTCACACCTATGTATGACGGCGTTATGAAGGGTCAGACTATGTATATCATCCCATATTCAATGGGCCCTGTTGCATCTCCTATCTCTAAGGTAGGCGTTGAGATCACTGACTCTATCTATGTTGTTCTCAATATGAACATCATGACAAGAATGGGCAAGGCTGCTTTCGATAAGCTCGGCGACTCAAACGACTTCGTTAGAGGTCTCCACTCAAAGGCTGACGTTGACCCTGAAAAGAGATACATCGTTCAGTTCCCTGAGGACAATACTATCTGGTCAATCAACTCTGCTTACGGCGGAAACGTTATCCTCTCAAAGAAGTGCTTCGCTCTCCGTATCGCTTCATTCCAGGGCAAGAACGAAGGCTGGATGGCTGAACATATGCTCATCCTCGGCGTTCAGAAGCCTGACGGAGATACAAAATATATCTGTGCCGCATTCCCATCAGCCTGCGGCAAGACAAACCTCGCTATGCTCATTCCACCTGAGGGATACCTCAAGAAGGGCTACAAGGTATTCACAGTCGGCGACGATATCGCATGGCTCAAGCCCGGCAAGGACGGCAGACTCTATGCTATCAACCCTGAGAACGGCTTCTTCGGCGTTGCTCCCGGTACAAATGCCAAGTCAAACTACAACGCTCTTGCTTCAACAATGAAGAATGCTATCTTCACAAACGTTGCTCTTGACAACGATACAAATACTGTATGGTGGGAGAAGCTCGACAAAAATCCTCCTGTAAACGCTACAGAGTGGAAGGGCTCTAAGGTAAACGGCCCTGAGTTTATCGCTGAGGGCAATACTCTTGCTCATCCGAACTCACGTTTCACAGCTCCGGCTGAGAACTGCCCATGCATCTCACCTGAATTCAACAATCCTGACGGTGTTCCGATCTCTGCTATCATCTTCGGCGGCCGTCGTGCATCTACAACTCCTCTCGTATATCAGTCATTTGACTGGACACACGGTACATACATCGGTTCTGCTGTATCTTCCGAGACAACAGCCGCTGCTACAGGTGCCGTAGGCGTTCTCCGTCACGATCCAATGGCTATGAAGCCATTCATCGGCTACAATGTTGGTGACTACTGGGCACACTGGCTCGAAATGGGCGAAAAGCTCGGCGACAAGGCTCCTAAGATATTCAACGTTAACTGGTTCAAACAGGACGAAAACGGCAACTTCATCTGGCCTGGTTTCGGCGACAACATGAGAGTTCTCGACTGGATCATCAAGAGATGTGAAGGCACTGTTGACGCTGACGAGACTGCTATCGGATATCTTCCTAAGAAGGCTGACATCAACGTTGAGGGTATCGAGGACGAGGTAACTCCTGAGATCATGGATAAGCTCCTTGCAGTTGACAAGGAACTCTGGACAAAGGAAATCGCCGAGATGAGAAGATACTACAACGATGACATCAAGGCTAAGGGCGGCAACATCCCACAGGCTCTCTATGCTGAACTTGACAGGATCGAAGCTCGCTTAAAGTAAGATAATTATATAATTGTAAAGGACAGTCGCTTTGTGCGGCTGTCTTTTTTTCGTCATATTAATATCCCGACACAAAAACGTAGGGGATGCCGCCTTCGGCATCCCCTATTATCCTGCATATTTTACTTGATATCTGCTCTTCGTTAATGTATTTGTAGGGGACGGCGTCCTCGACGTCCCCAAATAAGCTCAGAATGAACCGCTTTGCCTATAATATTATTCATCAACAGTCTGGATATCGTCGCTTTCCTTTTCAGGTTCACCGCCCCTTTTTATCGGAGGCTCGCCCTTTACGGCACGTTCGATGTCGTGAATTGTATCGTTTGTATGCTGGAGATACGGGAAAACATTCTCATAGAACTGCGTTGCATCTTCTTCGCTCAGGTGCTCGCCGATAACGGCAAACTGAGTCTTGAGATAGTTATTGATACCCGTGAGGATAATAGGCGATGTGGAGTGGGACTCCATCATCTTGCAGAGCGCAGTCAAAAGAGTGCCGTAGAGATAGTATATCATCGACAGCTTGTAATGGTCATTGAACTGCGGAAGAATTAACAGTGTGTTGGTGACATTTGAGGTGAACTCGTCGAAGTGCTTGGTCATTTCGGGAGTCACTTTGTATTCGTAGAGAAGCGGGTCTATCTTCATATTTTCGGCAGCCTTGATAAAGCCGATGGCATAGTTTGCAGGCGGATCCTTGCAGAACATCATTTCGGCGATATACAGCGGAAACTCGTCGGGAGAACCGCACATAGTACCGAGGAAGCTCAGGAGATAGATAAGGTCAAGCTTGAAGTCAACTATGACAGAATGTCTGCCCTCGACTTTTAGCCATTCCATATCGACTTCGCAGAGGTTGCGCTTGATTATTTCGTAGATATTATGCACCTTTTCGAGGGTAGGCATAAGATCTTCGGGAAATTCATAATATTTATTTTCGGTTTTTTCATTGTTTTCCATTTTATACAACTCCGTTAAATCAGTAAATTACAGCTCATGGAAACGGCTGTTATATGTACATATTATATCATGAAAACGTCGGATTGTCAATATCAACAGGCAAATTGCGCATAAAGTGATGTGTCATGTGTGAAAATGACAAAATATGGCTGTAAGAAATGTGAAAGTTTTCTGAAAACTCTTGAAATTTCTGCCGTAAACTGGTATGATAAAAGTATCATGCAGAAAGGACAGATCTATGGAAAAACTGATAAAAGCGTGTGTATCGCTCCTGCCGAAAAAATTGCAGGACATTTACTACAAATACGAGGAAAAGTGGATGTATCTGCTTTTCGGCGGACTGACGACACTGGTCTCGATAGTGACAAAGCTCATCATATTTGTACTTATCCCCGGTGAACCAAAATGGGAGAGCACCGCAGGCGTTGTACTCTCGTGGATATGCGCCGTAACATTCGCATTCTTCACCAACAAAAAATACGTCTTCAAGAAGGAGACCAGCACAAAAGAAGAATTCTGGAAGGTATTCTTCTCGTTCTATGGCGCAAGACTTGCAACTCTCGGCATGGAGGAGGCTATTTTTGTTATATGCTGTGACATTGCCGGCATGAACAAGACTCTCATAACATTCCTCAGTCAGGTCGTCATCTTCATTGCAAACTACATTCTCAGCAAGGTTTTCGTATTTAAAAACAGTGACGGTCAGGCACAGGAGAGCCGCAATGACTGATACTATTATAATAGGAAAGACAAGAGTTTTACGAACTGCCGCAGTCGCACCGATGGCAGGAGTAGCAGACAGAGCATACAGACTTATGTGCAAAAAATTCGGTGCGGCATACATGGTCAGCGAAATGGTCTCGGCAAAGGGCATATGCTACAGCGACAAAAAAACTGCCGCCCTCTGCACGGTCACGGACGAGGAAAGACCTATGGCTGTCCAGCTTTTCGGCAGTGAGCCTGATTTCATGGCGGAGGCTGTGAAGATAGTTCTGGAATACAAACCCGATATCATCGATATAAACATGGGCTGTCCCGTCCCGAAAGTAGTCAATACAGGCGCAGGTTCGGCACTCATGAAGGATATCCGCCTTGCCGCAGAGATAACCGAGGCGGCTGTTAAGGCGGCAGGAGATACTCCCGTGACCGTCAAGCACCGTGCAGGCTGGCACTATGGCGAGCCGAATGCGGTGGAAATGGCAAAGGCTCTGGAAAGCGCAGGTGCGGCGGCTATTGCTGTTCACGGACGCTCAAAAGACCAGTTCTATTCGGGCAAAGCAGACCTCGGCGTTATTGCTGACGTGAAAAAAGCCGTGAAAATACCTGTTATAGGCAACGGCGATGTGACTGACCTTGCATCGTGCCTTAATATGTACGAGCAGACAGGCTGTGACCTTGTGATGATAGGACGTGGGAGCTATGGCAATCCGTTTATTTTCAGGGAAATTGCAGCGCATTTCAGCGGTGAGGAATATGTTCCGCCCACCGTTGAGGAGAAAATGCAGGTCATGCTTGAACACATCAGGCTAATTCTCAGCCTCAGCGAAAAGAGCGAGGAGCTTGCAATGCATGAGGCACGAAAACACGCCGCATGGTATATGAACGGCTATTACGGCTCGGCGAAATTCCGTGGAAGGTGCTATGAATTGTCCTCATATTCGCAGGCAGAGGCGCTTGCGGAGGAGTTCACCGAGCTTCAGAAGTCACGTCTGGAAATGACGTAATAAAAAGATAAAACAAACCTTATTGTCATAGTGCACAATAATTTTACATAAATTTTGTATGATTGAACAAAGAGTACAGAGGGCGGCAGTGAAATGCATGAAAAACGCCTTAAATACGTTGTTTTCTGATTAGAAATATTTGGTTGAATATTAAAACAGTGTGTAAAATGGCATAAGTATGATACAATAGGTAATTGCAAAACGAAAACTATTGTGTTATAATTAGAGTCGGAACAAAAGGGGCTGATGTAACGTCGGTACTCATATAGAAGTTTTTACTCTTTATCGGGGCAAACCTTTCTGAGGAAAGGTTCTTCCCCGA
>JAKSQT010000097.1 GCA_024403995.1 Ruminococcus sp. | reverse complement strand
TTTGCCATACGACAGTATGCCTGCAAAATTTCTGTACAATCTGACGAAAAATCTTACTGTGTTTCTGCCGCACAATCTTTGTGCGGTGTTGCCTATAACTAAAGACTTATATAGTAGGCTATAAAAATAAACAGGCAGATACTTCGGTTTGATATAATCCCCTTAGAGTTGTCACCCACCCAAAAGGGCGACCATTTACGATTGATGAATTTCCACGTTATTCTGCGGAAGTAAAAGGTTTCTGCTGTCTGCAAGCGGTTCGCTGATGAACTTGCAGTAAATGTCTATTCTGCGAGGTTCGCTGCGATCTTCGGGACGGGCGTGGACTACAATAAATTCGATCAGGTCTAAGCACATCTCACGGGTAAGACACTTCACATCGCTCCACTTCTTCAAACGCTGAATGAACTTCTCCACATCTTCATTGTCCTGTTCAGCCTGCAATCTGGACATCTTCCACTGCTCTGCCTGTGCGGAAAGTTCTTTCTGCTCGGCAGAGTATTTTTCAAGCATTTTGGTACTCAGATCTTCGGGCAGCTTACCGAGCATTATTTCCTCATATGTCTTGCTGATGATTGTGTCAAGTATAGATCAGCAGAGCCTTCTGCTCACTCAGCTTTTCACATTCTGCCGTATCTGTCTTGATACGCTCTTTCAGCTTGCCGATCTTCTCATCGAGCTTCGTGATCTTCTTTGCAATGTCAGCCATATCATCACCACCGTTCATTTCGATTTCGAGATTATACCCGATGATAATATTATAGCGCGCAACGCTTCACTTTGTCTATTGGCAGTGCGCATGAACTTTGGTGTGCCAGATTAGTTTTGCATTCGACAAGTTGTTATGGGGAATTTATTTTGACAGCAAAATCACATCGCTCCAAACGCTCTGAGGAACGAAAGAGCGTTTATAAAAAATCGCTCAAAAATAAAAATGCTCCGATATTCAGAATATCTGGCTGAAAAGCAGATATTTTTCGGAGCAAAAAATAATCACGACCAAACAGGTCGTGAAAATCTCAATTCATGAGTAGCAAGCTCGGTACATCTGGGGTACATTTTGAAAAATGTTCACCAGATGTACACAGACTTGTCAGAGGGGTTTGCACCCCTAAGCCCCCGCTTGAAAAATGAAGGGAAAATTGATATAATATAAGGTGAAAATTGGCGAATACTAAGATTTTGGAGGATTGTCTATGAATGTAAAATCAGACGAATAAAGTTTATCCCGAAGAATTACAGGAAATCAAGAAAGACATAGTTGAAATTCAGAATAAACTTGCTAAGTATCAGTCAAAACTTGAAAGGCTTGCCGTTACGCCAAAAACATTCAGGGCGATAGTGGATAAGTCACATCGGGAGGCTAAAAAAGTGCCGTAAATATTCACCGAGAAAAAAGCTCTTATTGCTGTGCCATGCACAAGAATGATTACAAATATTCTGATATGTTGGATTCTAATAGTTTTATGGGGAATGATGAACTCACAATAAATCTTTAAGGCAACACCGCACAAAGCAGGCGTGAGGTCTGGGCGAACGGAAATGTCATCATAGTTGTCAATGATGATTATGAAAAAAACTGGCTATTGAAAAGAAAAAGGCTCAGAGAGCGTTCTCCGAGCCATGTGTTCATATCAATATTGTTACAGAAAAGACATCATCATTCAACTCTGCTCCGACTGTCCAGCCAAGTCTGTCGCACAGCAGCTTCACAACATACAGCCCAAGTCCGCTGCCGCCTGCCGTTCTTGCGTCCATACGGTAAAACGGCTCAAACACTCTGTCAATATTGAGCGATGTGCTGTCTGCAAGGGTATTGGATACACATAATGTCACACGGTCATTGTCGTGTTTTAGCGTAACGCCGAAGCTGTCAGCGGTATACTTCTGTGCATTGGACATCAGGTTGTTGAGTATCCGTGTCAGAAAATGCACATCAGCCTGTATTACGATACCGTCGGTAATGTCAAAATCCGTGGAAATTCCTTTCTCTGCAATCCATGAATGCTGTTCGAGAACGGCTTCTGTCAGGATATTGCTGATATTGACTTCTTCAAGCTGCAATTCCTTTTTGCTGTTCTCAATTTTCGTCAGCTCAAAAAATTCATCGGACAGCTCTTTCAGATAGCGGTTTTTCTGGATGGCGATTGCAAGATATTCTGCATTTTTATCCGACAGTTCACTGCTTTTTTCAATCATTTGCAGATAGCCGAGCGAAGCCGTCAGCGGTGTGCGGAAGTCGTGGGAGATGCCCGAAATGACAGTACCAAGCTGCTTTTTCTTTTCCTCATATTCCACGCCGAGCTGCCGCTGAATGTCGGTATGCTCATTCACCTTTACGGCAAGCTCTGCTAAATCCTTATCAAAATCCGTGACCTTGACAGGCTGCCTGTAATCGCTGTCTTTCAGCTTTTCAAGTTCGTTTGAAAAATGCCGGATATTGTGTTTCAATGACATATATTTCCATAACGATACTGCTGAAATGGCAAAGAGGCACACGCAGACAATGAAAAGTATAAATTCCATGATCTTATGTACCTCCTTATATTATTGACTGTTGGTTATATTTGCTGTGGAGTGAGACGAATTTCCCATTTTTCTTTCAGTGACTTATTTGCCAGTAAGAACATTACTGCTGTCAGCAGAATGAACGAAAGTATCACTTTGAATTCTATATGGGACACATCCAGAGGAAGCGCCAGCATATCAAAATTATAAATTGTCTGACATCCTATGATAGAAAGCTGTGTGGTCGTGAACCATGCGGCAACAGATGACATATCCTTATCAAGAAGATTTTGCAGTAACAGCAGCGGAGTGGTCTGAAACATGAATAAGAACATGAATATCACCGAACCGGCCGCATCTTTGAAAATAATACATATGGATACTGCCAATACCACCACTTTGGCAATACACACCAGAAACAGAAGTATCATTGGTATCGTCAGCTTTCCACTGTCAAATATCATGATAAGTATGATACTTGGCATGTAATAAAACGCTGTTACCATGAGAAATGCTATGAACGTTTTGCTGAGTATGGACAACAGCGGCGGAGTGCCTTTCATTATCTCATAATTGGCAACACGGCTGTTGAATGTTCCTGTTATCATTGCAGTTACCAGCAATACAGAAGATACTACTCCGACAGAGGAATGAGTGAATAGCATTTCTGCCGTTATGGAAAGGCCTGCATTGCTGACAAACTGCATCAATGCTACTATAATACATCCAGCTATACTAATTGTCAGGCTATTTCCCGAATGCCTTAGTCTGAACCATTCTGCTTTCATAAGATTACTCATTTAAGCCACCCACCTTTTCAAGATAATACTCCTCTAAGTTATGACCTTCCTCGTTCAGTTTTGTAATAACAAGACCGTTATCAGTTAGGGTTTTCGATATGCGTTTGATCTCGTCAAGACACTCGAAAATATGGATCTCCTCGCCATGAATTACTTTGTAATCAGTTATGGAAAGTTTATCTTCAAGGATAGCCGCCGAGCGGTTGATATCATCAGTTCTTACAGCAATATGTCCTCTGCACCTTATAAGAAGATCCTCACGGCTGAAATTCTCTACAAGCCTGCCGTGGCTGATTATGGAAAAATCCGTACACAGCTCTGACAATTCCGAAAGCAGATGGCTGGAAATAAGAACCGTTACGCCCCATTCCTCCTGCATACGCTTGATAAGCTGACGGACTTCTACAATACCCTCCGGGTCAAGTCCGTTCACAGGTTCGTCCAACACCATGATCTCCGGTTTTGGCAGAAGTGCCATACCAATTCCAAGACGCTGTTTCATGCCCAGCGAGAACTTTAGGGCTGTCTTTTTTCCTGTATTGGTAAGTCCGACTATATCCAGTATCTCGTCAACTCTCTTTGGATCGGGATAGCCACGGAAAATGCGGATATACTCCAGATTATCCCTTGCATTCATTGCAGGGTTGATTATGGGCTGTTCGATCATGAAACTCATCCTGTCACGGCTTTTATCCAGATCATCACCGTTTCCGAAATATTCCATTTCTCCGCAGTCAGGTTGAATTATACCGCCCATTATCTTCATTATAGTTGTTTTGCCTGCACCATTAGGCCCAATGAGTCCGCATATATGCCCTCGCTCTACGTTCAGGCTGAAATCGTGCAGTACTTCATGTTTTTTGTAGGACTTTGAAAGTCCCCTTATGGTAATTACACTGTTTTCCACAGCTTTCACTCCCTTCGTTATATTAACTATATCAATTAAATGTAAAGAAAAGGTTAAGCGAAAGGTAAAAAAAGGTTAAGGGCACCTCTAAAAACTCGTTTTGAGTAAGAAAAAGCAGATAGGTACAGTAGATGCAAGAAAAGCCATCGAAGGCGTGCTTTCGCACTACGAGAGGGCTTGACGCAGCAGATGCTGTGCATAGCTGCTTTTTCTCAGAAGGGGGGGTCAGAGGTGCCCTTAAGTTACAAGACGATACCCCATTCCCCAGACCGTTTCGATATATTCATTGTCGGGATCGAGCTTTTTCAGCTTGGAACGGATATTGCTCATATGGACTTTTACAGTGTTATCATCGGTGAGATAATTCTCTCCCCAGACGCTCTCAAAGAGATTTGCTTTTGACCACAACTTTGAGGGATTTTTCAGCATCAATTCCAATATTGCAAATTCCTTGTTCGTCAGTGTGAGCGTATTGCCGCAGACAGTTGCTGTAACAGCCGTCAGGTCAAGCGTCATATTTTTATAGGTCAGCATTTGATTTTCTTCCTGCTTATGTGGATTTCCCTCATATCTACGCAGGACAGCTTCAACACGAACAAGCAGTTCATCAAGGTCAAATGGCTTTGTGATGTAATCATCAGCCCCCATTCGTATCAGGTCGATCTTGGAGCGTGTCTCACTCTTTGCCGACACAACTATCACGGGAATATCAGAAAAATCCCGTATTTTCTGCAAGACCATATCTCCGCTCTGAAACGGCAGCATCAGGTCAAGTATCAGCAGCGACAGGTCGGTCTGCTCACGGACGATACGAACAGCATCAAGTCCGTTCAGCGCAGACAGTGTCTCATATCCTTGAGAGGACAGGTATTCACATATCAGACGATTAATCTCCTTATCGTCCTCGGCAGTCAGTATTCTTTTCATTACGTACCTCCGAATATTGATGTTTGTTGTAATAATTATAGCATAGTTCAGAAGAAAGGTCAATCGTACTGAAAAGAAAAAGCATAGTTCTAAGCATGGTACTATTGTTACAGTACCGAAGGTCATACCAGTCAGCACATGATGCGTATGGAACAGTTAATTGTTGCTGTCAGACCGTAATATCAGGTATACCGTGACTGCATGAATACAGTCTAAACCACCAACAACCAAATATTTCAGAATAATTAAGGGATATGCTTTCCTGTTTGAGCGGAAAGCATATCCCTTATTCTATTTACTATTATACCGAAATATAGCTGTTTTGCTATCATTTAAATTTCGTTCTGCCATTTTAGGCGGCGGCAGTTTTCGGTGAACAAAAAACTGATTGGGAGCTAAAACCTGCGGGCAACGGGATAACTGTGACTTATGGACACGCAATCATTTCAAATAAAAAGCCAA
>JAKSQT010000096.1 GCA_024403995.1 Ruminococcus sp. | reverse complement strand
CGGCCCCTACGTCCCGAACGTAGTACTCTACCAAACTGAGCCACACCTCGACAACGTAAATATTATACTATAAAATCGAGAGTTTGTCAAGTGAATTTGCAAAAAAATAATTATTTTCTTATTTTAACTAAAAAGCAGCACTGCACGAAAAAGCGCAGTACTGCAATTTTTTTATTCAGCATCAGTTTTTGAGCCGTTAACAACGAGTCTGTCATTAAGAATTACGACCGACTCTGCTTTATATGCTCCGCCCTCGCCTGTTGCAGGATCTTTCGGAAGAATAAACACAGATCCGGCTTCGATCTTATCGGCATATTCGGCAGGAAGCTCAATGCTGTCGCCGTTGATAGTGTAATCGCCTGCGGAAAGCTCGTTTGAGAAGTCGATCACATTATCCTGGAAAGTGATATTTGAATGATTTTCAAAAGTCTGGTGTGACCATGAGTATTTTGCAGCCTCAATTATATCGGCATACTTGCCGGCATCAACAGCAGCAATATCAGCAGTTTCAATAACATTTTTTTCAACTGCACACTCAAGTATTTCATCGAGTGTATTTTCCGGCTTTACAAAGCCTGTAGCGCACATTGCGGCGCTGATTATGAATTCGGGATCAGCATCAGCCTCGGTATCGATATCTGCATCATTTGCGATTATCTCCCAATCTTTGGCAATATCGGTATTGCTCTTTGATGAGTCAGTGATAACAATGCCGAACTGAGAGATGATAAGATCGAGCACATCACCTTTTGACGGGATTTCCTGAGCTTCTGTTGTTTCCTCAACAGTAGTGATCTCCTCTGTAGTAGTGATCTCTGTTTCCGATTCGGTAGTTTCTTCAACTGTAGTCTCAGCGGCAGTTGTCTCAACTGCTGAAGAAGATGATGATGAAGAACTGCTTTCTGAACCGCAGGCTGCAAATGAAGCTGCAACAGCGGCAAGAGAAAGAACAAAAGCGGTTGTTTTTCTTAAAATATTGCCTGACATATTTATCCACCTTATCCGATAATTATTGCATACAAATGCAAAGCAATTATAGCACAAACGGCAGTTTATTTCAATAGTCAGGCTTAAAAATTAACGTAATGACCTTATGATTTAACAAGTCGGGGTAGTAAACTGGAATATTTACCGATTACTCATTGAAAAGCTCGGTATAGAGTTCTTCAAGCTGCGGTCGGCATGAGAGGAATATTTCGCCAAGCTCCGGGTCAAAATGAGTGCCTATGGAACGGCGTATGATAAAGAAAGCGTCATCAAATGACAGGCTTTCCTTATAGCATCTCTTGCTTACGAGTGCATCAAACACATCTGCCAGTGCCATAATACGTGCTTCCAGCGGTATCTCCGTACCGGACAGACCTTTCGGATAGCCGTCACCGTCCCATCTCTCGTGATGATACAGGGCGATATTCGTAGCTATCAGGACAAATCTTTCGTCCGGAATATCCGAAAGCACCATATAAGCCATTCTTCCTCCGGCTTCTGCATGAGCCTTCATCTTCTCAAATTCTTCGGGAGTAAATCTTCCGTTTTTCTTGAGAATAGAGTCGGTAACAGCAATTTTGCCTATATCATGCAGAGGAGCAGCCTTGACGATATTCTTTGCTATTTTGATGTCAATATCCGGGAAATTCAATTCAAGGAGTTTATCTACAAATACTGATACACAGCGGCTTGTTCTGAAAACATGGTGACCTGTGCTCATGTCACGGCTTTCAACTATTGTACCAATGCCGAAGATCAGTGCATCCATCTGTTTATGTAGTTTTTCGACTTTTTTGTTGAGTTTTTCTACTTCATTTTCTAAATCAAGAATTCTTTCCTTATCTGTTAATAATTCCATGCATTCACCTCCGTAACAGATTTATGACGGCACTCCGATGCAATTTTGCATCGTGCTGCTTTACAGGCAGCTCCGCACATTTTTTGTGATGTGCCGCCCATACTTATATATTCAAATATATTCAAAAAATCCAACTTTGGCAAATTTCCCTTTTATACAGGTATTATACAACAATCTTCCTGAATAGTCAAGAATTTTTGGCGATTATTATCTAAACAAATTGTTAATAAATAAAAAAGCAGTTCCATCGTTGTAAATTCAACGGCAGAACTGCACTATAAAATTAGTCATTTGATTTATCATTAGTCTTATCGTCACCGAAACGTTTTTTCAAAGCA
This sequence comes from Ruminococcus sp., assembly GCA_024403995.1. Taxonomy (GTDB): domain Bacteria; phylum Bacillota; class Clostridia; order Oscillospirales; family Ruminococcaceae; genus Ruminococcus. Next base: position 3,680 of record JAKSQT010000096.1, on the reverse strand, counting down.
TCGTTCATGTTGTCGATGCGGTTATTTTCGGAATTGAGCTGCAATATGGCGATCAGCATATAAACCGACAGGCATATCGTGAAAGTCATGCTCGCAGACAGCAGCGACAGCGTGAACCAGCCGAAATGCAGGGCAAGATAAAGCGAAACGCCGAAGATCAGCAGAAAATTCACTGTCATTCCGAGAAGTATCGTTTTAACCGACTTGAATTCTATCATCATGTATATTGCCGAAGTCAAGGCGGTGACAGCGCCTATCATCGATATCTGCCACAGGATATTCTCAGGCAGCGGCTGCATCCTCAGCATCATGTAAACCGCACAGATAAGTGTCAGAACACCTGAAATAAAGGCAAAGAACTGTATGTATGCTATTAAGAATTTTTTCACGGCTACTCCTCCTAAATTCCGAGTTTCCTTCTCAGTTCAGGGACATACTGACGTGAGATAATGACCTTTTCGTCATTTTTCAGCAAAGCCTCCAGCCGCCCGTTGAACATCGGAGAAAGATACTTGATCTTCGATAAATTGACAATAAGTGATTTGGAGCATCTGATAAAGTCCATGCTGCGGCAGTTTTCCTCAAGCTCATACAGTTTGTACTTTACCTCATACACGTCCGATTTGCAGTAGGCATAGACATGGTTTTCAACAGCTTCAAAATAATATACATCATCATACGAAAGCAGTGCGATATTATTGTCAATATATCCGTTGAGAGTTTTCTTTTCGGTACCGAACGATTGCAGTATAGACATAAGATTGCTGTCTATCCTGCGGCATCTTACGATTATTTCATCTTCTTCATCATCTTTTGGTGTTTCAAATGTGACCTTCATGCTTCACCTCTTTTTTCAGATTTGGGCTGAATTATATACCATGTTAGAATTATAACACAACTTGCTGTGCATTACAAGCAGAAAAAATGCAACTTACCCTCTGTAAAATGCAACTTACCGAAATCGTGTTGACTTTGAAGCTACCATTGAATATAATATAATTACAGAGTTGGAACTAATAATAAATAGTAATTACTCTTTATGGATGAATGTTACTGTGAGGGAGAAGTAATATTCATTTCTGTCCCCCGACAGACAGACTTGAGCCTGTCTTTCACTTCCGTTTCTTGATAGGCTCAAAAATCTGAATTTACGTCATCTTTTCGGAACACCGCAGAACAAATGGTTCTGCCACTGAATATGATGCTTTCAAAATAACTATAGCGAACGATTTACCCCGATTAACCTGCCAAGGTTGGTCGGGGTAAGTCGTTTTTTACAGCACCATAGGAATTTCTATATATGTCACATCATGGTCATTCTTGCTGTCAGTCCACGGGATATCCTTTCCGAGCAGCTTGTTTACTGCGACAGACGGAATATTCACGCCGCTTGCAAGACATGACATCTGAACGCCGCCCGACATACGTGTGTTTACTTCAAGGATATACGGCACGCCCTCGAAATACTTGAACTGTATGTTGCAAGGCATTTCAAGCGGTATCTTTTCAAGAAGGTCATAGCATACCGCAAGGATATTCTCGTCATATCTTATCTTTTCAATTCGTGTCACGCCTTTTATTCTCGGTATTGCGATAATTCCCGATGCAGTCCTCAGACAGTCCACGCTTATCTCCTCGTCAGGCAGATAAGGCATTACCATGAGCGGAGCAAAAGTCTCCCTTTCAGATAGCGCAGCCACGGTGTCCTCAAAACTTATTCTTGTTGACGAGTGTCTGAAAAGTCCGTCATAGCCCTTGTTCGGCACATCTATGAGATGAAAGCTGTTTCCGCCCTCGTCCCATACGAATTTGAAGCAGATGCGGCTGTATTTTTTTGAAAGCTCACTGTAAGCGTTCCTGAAGCTGTCAACATCGGTAACTATGAAATAATCAGGGACAATGCCGATATTCTTCTCCTTGAAAAGCTCGTAAGCCTTATGTTTCTTGTTGAGTGCATCAACATATTCAAAGTCATCGACCATTACTTTTATGCCGTTGTCTGCGAAAAGCTGTTTATGCCGGCTTATGGTGATAAGCTCACGTCTCGGCATGAAAACGTCAACTCCGTGCTCTTTGCAGAAATTCAGGCAGTAATCAACGTAATCCATACCCTTGACGATCGGCTCCTGATACCATTCGTCACAGGCTTTCATTATCGGAGACTGTCTGCGGTCATTTGTGCCGATAATACGGAAATCAGGGTTATCCTGCCTTATAAGGTTTATTATATTGTATGCGGTACTGAACCAGTGGTTCAACCAGATAGTGCTCATAAATATCCTCCTGTAAATTTTTTCATGATTAGTATACCACATTTTTGCAATATAATCAAGGGCACTTCTAAGGCAACACCGTTTTGAGTAAAAAAACAGCACCGCCATGTTCGGACGATGCTGTATTGTCTGTATTTCATTCTTCTGTTCCGAAGAATACCTTGTCGAAAAATTCACGGGTCTTGTCAGTGCCCATTGATTTTTTGAATGTATCAGTTGAAACGCCGCCCTTGTCAATAAGATTATCGCTGTACTGCTTTGTAAGCTTTTTCTTTGCAAGCTTCTGTGCATCACCAAGCTCAGGGAGCTGTGATTCGGCATCAAGAACTGCCTCAACGCTTTCAAGGAGCATTTTCTCCATTGCATCATCATCATCAGTTGTGCCTGATTTATAGATACTTTCCGTTCTCAGCTCGTCATACCATGCAGCTGATGGCGTAACATCGGTGAGACTATCATATGAAAGCCTGATATCCTTGATCTTGTTCATAAGAGCCATGTAGTCATCGTCCTTGTTCTCAACGAGGTCAAAAAGTTCAACATAGCTTGTACGCTTGCCGAGAATGTACATATAATCCGTAGAAACAAGCGGCAGATTTTTGTTTTCGGAAGTAAGTACTATAGTGGACATCTGCATTAATCCCATATTCACTTTCATAACGCAGAGATTGCCGTAATTTTCAACATCATACTGCTTTACATGGAATTTCATAATGCCGTAAACTGTAATTTTCTCAAATTCTCCTGTGGAGACTTCGTTAACCTTATACTTATCAGAGATAAGCGAAACAGTGCTGTTGATGGCACTATCCATAGCCTTGCTGTTTTTCGGCTCAAAAATGGCGATGAGGATTATAACAACAAGAATAAGTACAATGATAACGCCGAGAATACCCAAAATGATTTTCTTTACCATAAAAAACCTCCTGAAAAAGTCCATATAAATATGGAGGAGAAGTCATCCGATTCAAAACCGGATGTAATGTGTCGTGTCTGTTTCTCTTGATCCGACTGTTATATAATTAAATAAAAAATCAAATTCTGCTTATTTTTCACTTCTATTACCTATGCATTTCATTTCACCTCAATCCGCATATTATCCACTATAACATCATTATACCATATTTTCACTATTTTTGCAATAATTCGGGTGAAATACGATTGATTTTTATACAATAATTACATTGAGATTTTATATGTATAATAATAAAAAGATATGGCTGAAAACTTGATTTTTAGTTAAGTTTTCAGCCATAGTATGTATTAATATTTATTATTATCGGCAGTAATTTCGTCGTTCAAGCAATTGCTGCTCCCTTGCCCCCGCAGTATGAGCTTCGCTTTTTGCCTGTATTTAAGGCAACACCGCACAAAGATTGTGCGGCAGAAACGCAGTTAGATTTTTCG
>JAKSQT010000095.1 GCA_024403995.1 Ruminococcus sp. | reverse complement strand
TGAATTCACAAAGGAATATGACATCATGGATGTATGGTTCGACAGCGGTGTTTCACATACCTCTGTTATGGACGATTTCGACAGCCTTTCATGGCCTGCCGACCTCTATCTCGAAGGTGCAGACCAGTACAGAGGCTGGTTCCAGTCATCTCTCCTCACATCAGTCGTATACAAGGGCACAGCTCCATACAAGGCTGTCTGCACTCACGGCTGGGTTGTTGACGGCGAGGGCAAGACTATGCACAAGTCTCTCGGAAACGGTATTGCTCCAAGTGAGATCACCGATCAGTACGGTGCAGATATTCTCCGTCTGTGGGTAGCATCTTCCGATTACCACAGCGATATCAGAATTTCCAAGCCTATCCTCAGCCAGCTTTCTGATGCATACAAGAAGATCAGAAATACAGCACGTTTCATTCTCGGAAACCTCGGCAACGGCAAGGGATTTGATCCTGATAAGGACAGCGTATCCGATGAACAGCTCACAGAGCTTGATAAATGGGCACTCATGAAGCTTGATGCTCTTATCGAAAAGGTTAAGGAAGGCTATGAGTCATTCGATTTCCATATCGCATTCCATGCTCTCCATAACTTCTGTGTAATTGATATGTCAAACTTCTATCTTGATATAATCAAGGACAGACTTTACTGTGAGAAGGAGGATTCGGTTATCCGCCGTGCTGCTCAGACTGCTATGTACCGCATTCTCAGCGCTGTTACAAGACTTGCAGCTCCTATCATCTCATTCACAGCCGAGGAGATCTGGCAGTTCATGCCTCATTCTGCAAGCGACGACAAGGAAAGCGTATTCCTCAACCAGATGCCTGAAAAGTCAGGTATCAGCTTCACAGACGAATTTGTTGAGAAGTGGAACTTCATCTATAATACACGTCTCGGCGTAAACAAGGTTCTTGAGGATGCAAGAAACGAAAAGGTTATCGGTAAATCTCTTGAAGCTAAGATCATCATCAAGAGCAGCGATGCCGATTTTGACAGATATACAGCTCTTGCTGACCAGTTAAAGGATATCCTTATCGTATCAGGCGTTGAGGTCGAAAAGTCAGAGGGCGAGACAGAATTTGTCGTTGCCAAGGCTGACGGCGAAAAGTGTGACAGATGCTGGTGCTATTCCAAGTATGTCGGCACTAACCATGACCACCCGACTCTTTGCGAGAGATGTGCTGTCGCAATAACTTTATAATCAGCAATTTATTGCCTGCTGTTTTAACGCAGCTTTAACGGTAATCCGTACTTTTCCCGGGGCAAACCTTTCTGAGGAAAGGTTCTTCCCCGGACCCCTTTCCAAAGACTTTTAGTATTATGGCGTATATGATATAGGACATATGTCCTATATCATATACGCTAAAACACCCAAAAGTTTTAGGAAGGGAGTCTGAGGGTGACTCCCCACAGGGTGGGGAGATGTCACGAAGTGACAGAGGGGACGGGGCATCAGCCAACCCTTTTTCAAAAGGGTTTCCCTCAGAAAAATACGGAATATCGGAAAGAACTGCGTTATGGCGGCGGGCTATCGTTTTTGAAAGGATAAAATATGGCTCTGATTTGTATATTGATGATAATTGTACTTGTAGGGGCTGACCAGATAGTGAAGTACTGGGCAGTTGATACATTGCAGCCTGTGGGAACAATGGACTTCATCCGCATAGGCGATACAAAGATAGTTGACCTTACGTATCTTGAAAATGACGGCGCTATCTTCGGAAAGATGTCAGGGCAGAGATGGTTTCTTATCGGTTTCACATCACTTATTCTGATAATCGGCTTTGTGGTGCTGTTCAAGATGATGAAACGCTCAAAACTGCTGGATATAGCAATAACGCTGTTTCTTGCAGGCGGCATAGGAAACCTAATAGACCGCATAAGACTTGCTTATGTTGTGGATATGTTTGAGATAAAACTGTTCAGGTTCGCAATTTTCAACGTTGCGGATATATGTGTTACCATCGCAGTTGTTCTTCTGCTTATCTATGCGCTGTTCATCGACCCGAAAATCGAAAAGCAGAAAGCAGATGTCTCCGATATCGGCGGGGGAAAGAAATGACAGAGGATACAATAACCCTTGAAGTCACTCCCGAAAATGCCGGAAACCGCATTGACAAATTCATTTCGGACAATATTGATGAACTGACACGCTCTGCCGTTCAGGGATTGCTCGAAAAGGGGAATATCCTCGTCAACGGCGGCACGGTAAGCAAAAATTATAAGCTGAAAAACGGCGATACAGTTGAGGTAGATATTCCTGAGCCTGAGCCTATGGACGCTGTGCCTGAGAATATTCCGCTTGATATCGTCTATGAGGATAATGACCTTCTTGTGGTAAACAAGCCGAAGGGCATGGTCGTTCACCCTGCACACGGAAACTATACAGGTACTCTTGTGAATGCTCTGCTGTACCACTGCGGTGACAGTCTTTCAGGCATAAACGGAGTTATCCGCCCCGGTATCGTCCACAGAATCGACAAGAATACCAGCGGACTTCTCATAGTCGCAAAGAATGATGCTTCTCACCTGAAACTTGCCGAACAGATAAAAGTCCACAGCTTCACCCGTGAGTATGAGGCTGTTGCATCAGGCTATTTCAAGGAAACTGAGGGCACGATAGATGCTCCCATCGGCAGACATAAGATCGACCGCAAAAAAATGTGCGTGACAGAGGAAAATTCAAGAAATGCCGTAACTCACTATAAAGTTTTAAAGCAGTACGGCGGTTATGCTCATGTCAGGCTGAAACTCGAAACGGGAAGAACTCACCAGATAAGAGTTCATCTTTCCTATATCGGACACCCTGTTCTCGGTGATGACGTTTACGGAAAGGCATACAAAGGCATTGAAGGACAATGCCTCCATGCACGTAAAATAGGCTTTATCCATCCGACTACGGGAGAATATATGGAGTTTACAAGCGAACTTCCCGAATACTTCATCTCTATCATAAACAAACTGGAAAAGATGTGATATTTTGTTTGAAGATATATCTAAAGTAATACTTTTCAGCGATATGGACGGAACATTGCTGACATCGAAAAAGAAAATAAATGACGGCGACCTTGAAGCAATAAAGCGTTTCACGGCTCTCGGCGGAAAATTCACCGTGGCTACTGGACGTACTATCCAGACATTTGAGCAGTACCGTGATGCACTTGACCTGAGAGAGCCTGTCATTTTATATAATGGAGCGCTCATCTATGATTATTCGTCGAAAGAGACGCTCTATATGAATCCGCTGCCCGAAAATGCAAAGGACGTGGCACTGGAGATATATGAGACTATGCCCGAGGCAGGCGGAGAGGTACTTCGTCCTGACGGAACATACGTTTTCAGAAATAATGACTATGAAAAGCTTCATACAGAGCTTTGCGGAATTGATCCCGAATATGCCGATTTAAAGGACATTGACAGCCGTGAATGGCTGAAAGTGCTGTTTGCTATGGCTCCCGAGGAAATTCCGCATATGGAACTGCTTGTTCATCAGAACGGGTATGACTCGATCGATTTTGTCAAGTCATCAAATATATTCTATGAGATGCTGACAAAGGGCGTAAGCAAAGGCTCTGCATTGCAGGAATACCGCAAGCTTGAAGGATACGGCGATTACACTTTTGTATCGATAGGCGACTATGACAACGATGTGGAAATGATAGAATATGCCGACTTCGGAGCTTGTCCGTCAAATGCACAGGACAGCGTGAAAAGCAAGGCAAAGCTTGTGCTTGAAAAAAGCTGTGATGAGTGTGCAGTAGCCGAACTTATTGACTATATTATAGCAAAGTGTAAAGTCAACAACAAATGAATTGCAATTAGTCAGAAATTGCTGTAAAATAGAAGTGATGCCTGCGGTATCGCAAAAGGTGGGGGATACATGGATATTCAGCGTGGTATGAGAGACAAGCTCTCAAAATATATGAATATGTCCGAGCCGATAGAAGTTTCAATGCAGATAGTCGGAAACAGCGAGTTCGATTTCAGCTGTTTCGGCGTTGATGCACAGGGTAAACTCTCGGACGACAGATACATGGTTTTCTATAATCAGACAAGTTCTCCCAACGGGGAGATATCATACAATCCGATAAACGGCGGTGTTGCGTTTACTATCCGTCCGGAAATGCTCCCTGAGACAATAAACAAGCTTGTTTTCACGGTCAGCATCGACGGAAGCGGCACTATGGGAAACATCATCAGCCATATGGTCACGATAGGCAATGCCGGCAGTCCGTCAGTAGTCATGAGCCTTACAGGCAATGATTTTTCGGGCGAAAAGGCTATAATCTCCATTGAGATATACCGCAGGGATGAATGGCGTTTTTCTGCATCTGCATCTGGTTTCAACGGCGGTATTGCTGATCTGCTCCACTATTTCGGAGGCGAGGCAGAGGAGGATTCAGCTCCGCAGTCTGCTGTTCAGCCGACACAGCCCGCTGACAGCGGAAATACAATCAAGGTCTCACTTGAAAAGAAACTTTCTGCCGCACCTGAACTGGTATCGCTTGCAAAGCCTATTGCAGTTCAGCTTGAAAAGAAAAAGCTCACAAATACATCAGCCCGTGTTGCGCTTGTTATGGATATGACAGGCTCAATGTGGATGCCTTACAAGAACGGCGAGGTTCAGGCTGTTGTCAATAAGATGCTGCCGCTTGCTGTGCAGTTTGACGATGACGGTCAGCTTGACTACTGGTATTATGCAAATACCTGTGAGCGCAGACCTCCTGTAACTCTTGCAAACTATAAAACTGCCGTTCCGGAGAACTGGCCGAAAGTCATGACGGCGCTCGGCGGTACAAATAACGAGCCTGCGGTCATTGAAGATGTTATGAATTATTATTCGGGAACACAGTCTCCTGTGTATGTTATTTTTATCACAGACGGCGGTGCCTGCAACCCGAATGAGATAGAAAGACTGATATGTCAGTCAGCAAATATGCCGATATTCTGGCAGTTTGTCGGACTGGACGGCGGAAATTACGGTATTCTTGAAAAGCTTGACAAACTCGGCGGAAGAAGCGTGGATAACACCGGATTTTTTGCGATAGATGATTTTATGAACATTCAGGATGATGAGCTTTATGACAGATTACTCAGCGAATTTCCTGTATGGCTCGAAGCTGCTAAAAACAACGGAATTATAAGGTGAGGTGTATGGATCATGGAATTAACACGAGGAATGAGAGATAAACTTGCAGATTATCTTGATATTTCGCAGCCGATAGAGGTCACTATGTCTGTATCGAGCGGCTGTGAGTTTAAGTTCTGCTGTTTCGGCGTTGACGGTGAAGATGTTCTGTCTGATGAGAAATATCTGGTTTTCAGCAAGCATACGTCATCACCTGACGGCGAAGTTAAATTTGAATGTGAGGAAAACAAGGCTGTTATTACGGTTATGCCCGAAAAACTGCCTGAACATATAAAAAAGCTTGTTTTTGCGGTCTTCATTATCGGAAACGGCACTATGAACAACCTCTATAATTATAAGGTGACCATAGGAAATGTCGGCAAGCCTGAACTTTCCCTGACTCTTGAAGCCAAGGATTTCCGCAGCGAAAAGGTAATCGAGTCAATCGATATCTACTTCAAGAACGAATGGAGATTTTCTGTGCCGATAACAGGCTTCAACAGAGGCATTGGTCAGCTTCTTAAACATTACGGCGAAAGCGAAAAAATCATCGAAAGAGTGAAAAAGCTTTCTGAGGAGTCTGCCGCAGATGCTGAAACTGTGAAAAATGAAGAAGCACCTGTTGCCGAAGAAATAACAATAGAACATGACTGGCATGAGGAAGATATTCAGCCTGTTGAAGATTTAGAGCCGTCATGGGAAGAAGACCTGCCGCCTGTAGAGACACTTGAAGCAGAGCAATTTGAAGAAGACCTGCCGCCTGT
>JAKSQT010000094.1 GCA_024403995.1 Ruminococcus sp. | reverse complement strand
CCCCCCCTCCGTGAGGTTGTCCCTTTGCATAACGGGTAGCAGAACAATTGACGTTCCCGAAAAGAATAACATAGAACGAAAGGGATTAGGTGATGCCGTCCCCGACAAATCAAACCATATGAACAATATAACAAAAAGGGCGGCAAATTGCCGCCCTTCCATAAAAAGTAATTACTTTTTCTCAGCCACAGGCTTTTTCTCAACCCTTGTGACCTCTTTCTCGTCAATGTTCGGGAGCGCACACGCAAGTCCTGCAACTGCCCAGAAAACAGGTGAAAACGTAATATTTCCGCATCCGATAAGAAACAGCAGCGCACTGCCAAGCACAAGCAAAAATAACGTCGTTCCTACTGCCCCACGTCCTTTCTTCATAGCCTTGAAGCCTGAAACAAGCATCGTCAGAACAATTGCAATCAGCGCAATAAGCGACGGAATACCACGAGTTGCCGCTGTATATAGATATTCATTGTATACTCTGTCAAAAATACCTGTGTTGTATTGTATGATATCAACAATGGCAGGGTCATCGTCCTCGGAAGGTCCGATAGTATAAATCTGCGGAAAAGCAAGCTGGTCAGGGCCTGTGCCCGTGAGCTTGTTATCCGAGATGATATCCATAGTCTTGCTGTTCATGTTAAGATATACGTCAAGAGTATCGTCAATATCATTAACTTTATAGTTGAAATCGCCCGAAGAACCTATTCTCATATAGCTGTCAGCCCACCAAAGCTCACGGCCGTCATAGAGCCTGTAAGACGAGATATTGCCGATAAGCCCTGCATTTACGATGATAACAGCAGCCGCAGCGCCGATAATAGTCGGGATAACGCTCATGATCTTCTTCTTTGCGCCCTTGGTGACGAGCACGCAGACAGCAGCGGCGATAACCGAAAATGCCAGACCGCAGATGCCGATAAACGAGTAAGTCATCATCATGACAAAGCCGAAAACTGCCGATGCGATGAGGCAGATATTCCTGAACCTGCCGACTTTTGTGGTGACAGCGCACGTCAGAGCCGCCGTGAGTGACAGAGTGAGGAGCATTGCAAGAAACAGCGGAGACTGTGCAAGTCCCGATGCCGAATTAGTTCTGATTTCAAGGGAAGCCATCTCGTAATGCGAAAGCCCGCCCGTGAAAATCTGGATAAGAGCGACAGTCGAGTTGACCATGCCTGCGAGGATAAGACCGTTGAAAACAGCCTCGGCAGCCTTTTTCTTCTTTATTGAAGCGGCTGCGGTGAAGATGCACCAGTAGAAGATAAGCGCAAGCAGACCCTCGCATCTTTCCGGGAAGCCGTAGAGACCGACATACATATCAGTTGACCTGAAAACGGACAAAACGCCCCAGAGAAGCATGAATGCAAAGGCACACACTGCGAAAAGCGTACTGCCTTTCAGGTATTTTTTTATGAGTGCGATAATTGTCATTATCATGCAGTAAACGCCGCATACAGCGAGTCCTGCCGCCGAAAAGGTATAGGTCGAGGTGGTGAATATCTCAGGAATTAGCGTAAAGAGCGAGACTATCACGCACGAACCTATAAGACCTATCGAGGCAAGCTTTGCGTACTGCTTTTCCGTCATATTGAGGATAAAGTTTGATTTTTCCGTTGAATGGAATATAGTTTTTGGCATAACAGATTATTTCCTTTTGATGGTTATATTATAGCCTTCGTCTGTCAGGTCATTGACCATAACGATAACTCCGGGGTCAACGTTTTCGAGACCGTTTGTGCCATAGAAATTGAAGCCCTTGATGCTGTTTATGAGTACATCGTCCTCATAGAAAAGGTTGTCGGTCGGTGTATCATTCACAACACGGATAAAGCGTTTCAGGTTTTCTCCGGCAGGGAGCGAGGCTGTTTTTGAGTTGTCATACTTGAACATCTGCCAGTAGTCAGCCGGGTCAACCTCTGCATCAACGTGGAAGGCACGGATACCGCTGCCCTGCGGCTGCCACCAGTATTCCTGTGGAATAGCGCTGTTGTTGCCGTTGAGAGTTGTGTATTCAAGTATGATGAATTCCGATTTGTATTCGCTGTCGAGACTGCGGTAAGGGATAATGATGCAGTTTCCGTCGTCCGACTGTGCATCACGGAGGACATATTTCCGAGGAGTATCGCCTGTGAAAACGTCTATCTGATTTTCCCTGTACCAGCCGAGCATGAGTTTTGAAGCGGCTGAAAGGTCGGAATAGACCTCATCCATAAGCTCAAAGCCGGCAGCACCGTGGAGACCTTCCGTATCGTCGCCGTCATAGAGGTAATAGTCAGGGAGTCCCATGCAGTGTGCGGTTTCGTGCGTATAAGTTGAAGCAAAGTTTCTGTAGCCGTAATAGCTGTCTATCTCGGCATTTCCGATGATTATGTGACCGGGCTTCATGAAGTCGAAGGTTTTGTTCGGGTCACCGCCGTAAGTACCTGCGGCAGGCCACCAGTACTCGTCGTTTGCTTCCGAAGGGACGGAGAGGAGGATAGAGTCGATAACTCCGTCGAAATTTCCGTCAAAGTTTGCATAGTTGGTCTTAGCGTCGAAAGCTTCGAGAACTTCGTTTATGAGGGTACACTTATAGGCATCGTTTTCATAGTATGAGATAGGGTATTGTGCGGTATATCTGAAAACATCGCCTTCAAGCTCCATAGCGCCCTTAGAGGCACGCCTGAAGTAAGCGCTGAGGCTTTCGTTCGGGAAGCACGGGTTTTCTGTGTCGATATCGCCGAAGCATATGTCATAGATATGGTCTGTTGTTGGTGCATATGAATAGCGGCAGTCAGGGAAATCGACATAGAAAACTATCATTTCAGCCCTGCCCTGAGAGGGGAGAGAGCCGTACATATTGCTTACGGGCGGAATGATGAAATCGTCTGTTCTTGTATCTGTGTCGGCAATATCATAATCAGCCTGAGTTGTGGTCGTGGTTGTGAGCTTTGTGGTAGTGGTGGTCGTGGTCGTGGTAGTTGTAGTAGTGGTTGTTGTAAGCTTTGTAGTGATTTTTGTTGTAGAAGCGGTTTTTGAAGAATTCAGAACGATCTGTTTGATTTTTGAAAGATCAGATGCATTAATGACTTTATCTTTGTTGATATCAGCATTTGTGAAGCCCTGTCTGGAAAGGTCAGCCTTGCCCATCATGTACTTCTGGATGATATTAACGTCATCGACGTTAACTTTTCCGTCGCAGTTAACATCGCCTGCGAGGACGGAGGCTGCGGAGGCTGAACTTATTGCAGTGAACTGCGGAACAGCGGCGGCAGCGGTAAGAACGGATAAAGCGGCTGAGATAACTCTGTAAAGTCTTGACTTTGTGTTCATGAGATATTCTCCTTTAAAATAAAAAAATGAAAAATTAAACAAAAAACTGCGGACAGCAAACACCGTCCGCAGTACACCGCATTATTTAGCGTAGTCAGTAACTCTGCTCTCTCGAATGATATTGACCTTGATCTGACCTGGATAGTCCATTTCGGACTCGATCTGAGAAGCAATATCTCTTGCAACGAGAACCATTTTCTCGTCGTTGATGATTTCGGGGATGACCATGATTCTGACTTCACGGCCTGCCTGAACAGCAAAGCATTTCTCAACACCCTCATAGGATGTGCAGATTTCTTCAAGCTTCTGGAGACGCTTGATATAGCTTTCATAGTTTTCGCTTCTTGCGGCAGGTCTTGCAGCGGAGATAGCGTCGGCAGCCTGAACGATGCAGGCTATGACTGTTTTAGGTTCAACGTCATTGTGGTGAGCCTCAACAGCGTGGATGATAACAGGATTTTCGTTATACTTCTTGCAGACATCAACGCCTATCTGAACGTGAGAGCCTTCGATCTCGGCGGTAAGAGCCTTACCGATATCGTGGAGCAGACCTGCACGTCTTGCGACATTGGCATCAACACCGAGTTCGGCGGCAAGAACACCGCAGAGCTTGGCGACCTCGATAGAGTGGTCGAGGACATTCTGTCTGTAGCTTGTACGGAATTTTAAGCGGCCGATGAGTTTGATAAGTTCATGGTTAAGACCGTGAACATTTGTCTCGATAACGGCACGTTCGCCTTCCTGTTTGATGCGGTACTCAACTTCACGCTTAGCCTTATCGACCATTTCCTCGATGCGTGTCGGGTGGATACGGCCGTCAGCGATAAGTTTTTCGAGGGCAATTCTTGCGACCTCACGTCTTATCTGGTCGAAGCATGAGAGAGTGATAGCTTCAGGTGTATCGTCGATGATGAGGTCAACACCTGTAAGGGTTTCGAGGGTACGGATATTGCGTCCCTCACGGCCGATAATGCGGCCTTTCATTTCGTCACTTGGGAGAGGTACAACGGAAACGGCAGCTTCCGAGACCTGATCTGCGGCAACTTTGGCGATAGCGAGAGAGACATAGCTTCTTGCTTTCTCCTGGCATTCGTCCTTGATCTGCTGTTCATAAGCCTGAATTTTGACGGCTTTTTCGTGAACGAGATCTTCCTCAAGTTTAGAGATTATGTATTCCTTTGCCTGATCTTTGGTGAATTCGGAAATTCTTTCAAGAATATCCATCTGACTTTTCTTGATAGCTTCAGCTTCCTTGAGTTTTTCATCAGCGGTTTTAATTTTCTGATTGAGGGTTTCCTCTTTTTTCTCAAGGTTATCGGTTTTTTTGTCAAGGTTTTCTTCCTTCTGCTGCATACGTCTTTCCTGGCGTGACAGCTCGGATCTGCGGTCCTTGATTTCCTTATCGGCTTCGGAGCGGAGTTTATGAATTTCGTCCTTAGCTTCAATAAGCGCACTTTTCTTTTTGCTGTCAGCGTCCTTTTCGGCATCTTCAACGATGCGCTTGGCTTGCTGTTCAGCAGAACCTACGATAGCTTCGGCCTGTTGTTTACGCTGTTCGATACCTGCGGAAACGCCTTTCTGGAAGAACTTATCCTTGGTAAGGAAATAGACAACGACAGCACCTACGGCTAAACCGATGATGAGAGCAACTATAGCAAGTTTCATCAGTGCATTACCTCCTTTTTGTAAAAATGTATAATAAGCTTGTATTATAAACCTATTACTGACGGCTGAGCATGGGAGCAGAGCCGAAAAGGCGGTAAATGCCGCATTATTTTATTCATTTGTATATATTCGGAAACTTCATCTGAAGTGACCTGATACAGCGGATAGACTCCGCAAAAACATTGTTTCGGCAAGATAGGTAAGACCAAGAAATTCCCCGTGATGCCGTGGTTTTGTTTTATGAATTTATAAACTATAGAGCAATTTAATTATATCTCTTGTGCATCTATAGAATGATGTAAAACAAAGCTGCATATACTGCCGTAGTAATATAATGCAAATAAATACAACACATTCATTATAACCTTTTTTTCGCTGTATGTCAATAGAAAAAAATCAGATTTATTATTTACAGAATACGCAGATAATGGGGTGAAAAGAGGATAAAGTGAAAAATAATACAATAAATTTGTAAGAATGCACAAAAAATCGGTATATAAAAAGTGATGAAGCAAATATTTTTGTGCAAAGAGACAAACAACAAATTGCACTATAAAAAATCCGTAAAGCTCAACGGGAAAAAATATGGTACGATTGTGGTGGGATACTGCTTTGTACATCACCAAATACCTGAAATTTATTGTATTTCGTTCTATTTTAATTTTCCTGAATGACAACTCTTTACTTCTTCCCGTTATGCAAAAGGATAGTTTATTCTTCTATTGCTATTCTTCGTTAATGCATTTGTAGGGGACGGCGTCCTCGACGTCCCCAAATCCCCATTATACAAAGTTGAAGTTTATTCTTCTATTGTTACTCTTTACGAAACTGTCAGTTGTTCACCAAAGAGGGGCACCTCTTGGGCAAAAGGGAGAGGGCAACGCAAAACTGGTACAAAATCTGACATTTCCCTCTCCCTTTTTCCCAAACGGTTCCCCT
>JAKSQT010000093.1 GCA_024403995.1 Ruminococcus sp. | reverse complement strand
ACCCTCGACAGCCCTTGCTTAACGAAATAATTTCGACTTTTTCAACAGACTGAAAGGACAGCTTCGGCTGTCCTTTTTAAATTCATAACGTAATAGCATTACAGCTGTTTTTATATGAAACATCATACTTTTATCGGGGAAAACCCTTTTTCAAAAGGGGTTCCCTCAATAAAAAGTACGACATTTCCATACAAAAACAGCTGTATTGCTATTTCGTATTTCAATTTACTTTTCAAGCGTACCGTGTGAAAGTGATTTCAGGTATGCGTTGATAAATCCGTCGAGGTCGCCGTCCATAACAGCCTGAATATTGCCGTTTTCAAAGCTTGTGCGGTGATCCTTTACAAGAGTATACGGCATGAAAACGTATGAACGTATCTGTGAGCCCCATGCGATCTGGTTCTGAACGCCCTTGATATCCTCGATTTTTTCGAGATGCTCTCTCTCCTTGATCTCAATGAGCTTTGAGCGGAGCATCTTCATGGCGTAATCCTTGTTCTGATACTGGCTTCGCTGTGTCTGACATGAAACAACGATACCCGTAGGCTTATGAATAAGACGAACAGCCGAGCTGGTCTTGTTTACCTTCTGACCGCCTGCGCCGCTTGAACGGTAAACTTCCATTTCGATATCTTCAGGACGGATATCTACTTCGATAGAGTCGTCAATTTCAGGCATAACTTCGATAGCGGCAAATGATGTATGCCTTCTGCCTGATGCATCAAACGGAGAAACACGGACAAGTCTGTGAACGCCTGACTCAGACTTCATATAGCCGTAGGCATTATCGCCCTCGATAAGTATAGAAGCGGACTTCATACCAGCATCATCGCCGTCGAGATAATCCAGCAGTTCAACCTTGAAATCGTGGCGTTCAGCCCAGTGGTTGTACATACGATAGAGCATTTCTGCCCAGTCCTGAGCCTCTGTACCGCCTGCGCCTGCGTGGAAGGTGAGGATAGCGTTTGCGTTGTCGTACTCGCCGTTGAGGAGAGTTGCAAGCTTTTCATCTTCAAGCCTTCTCTTGAAAGCATCGGATTCGGAGGTTATTTCGTCGATATCGCTTTCATCTTCAGCCTCGATTGAAAGCTCGATGAGGGCGATGATATCTTCAAGATTTTCGTTAAGCTTATTGAATTTATCAATTTTCTTTTCAAGTGATTTCTGCTCTTTGAGAACCTTCTGTGAATTTTCGAGGTCATCCCAGAAGCCTTCCTTTGCAGTTTCGTCGCCAAGTTCAACAAGTCTTTCCTTGGCTCTCTTTATATTCAGAACATCGGCAAGCTCTTCCATTTCCTTGCGGTAGCCTGTCATTTCAACTCTGATCTCATCAAGTATAACCATACAGTTCATTCCTTTCGCACATAGATGTAGTTATTATATCATACTTTTCAATATCTTGCAATAGCAAGCCGTGAAATAATTCATCATACCGCAAATTTTTGTCAGGAATTTGCAGAATTGCTTTGTTTTTCTTCTTTTTTAGGTTATCTCTATAAAGAAAACTTTTACGGCATTACTTATATAACTTGTACTATTTATCGGGGGAGAACCCTTTTTCAAAAGATTTTCCCTCAATAATAAGTATAAAAGTTATGTACAAGCAACGCCGTCAAAGATTTTTTTTATTCATATACAGCCATTTTATCACAGCCGTACCGATGATAATTATATATCCAACCACGCTCAGCCAGTCAGGAAGCTGATCAAGGAAAATAAATCCGAAAATCGCCGCAAATATAACAATGGAAAAGTCATAAACGGAAATTTCCTTTGCCGGAGCTTTTGCATAGGCTTTTGTAATGAATATCTGACCGCCTGATGCCGCAACACCTGTAAGAATGAGTATCCCCCACTGCTTTGCGCTCATGGGAGAATAATTCAAAATAAGATTTGGCAGAAACATGAGTGTCGTAAATCCGGAGAAAAATGCCACGATTATCATGCTGTTCTCTCCACGCATACCGAGTTTCCGCACAAAAGTATACGCAAGGCCTGCACCGAGACCTCCCACAACGCCTGCAAGGGCAGGTACAGTCTCAAATCCGAATGAAGGCTTGACCACGAACAATGCTCCGATAAATGCCGCCGCAACCGACAGCCATTCATATACATTAGCCTTTTCTTTAAGCACGGCATAAGAGAAAATAATGGCAAAAAACGGTGAAAGCTTATTGAGTATCGATGCATCCGAGATAGCCATATGGTCAACCGCATAAAAATTGCAGACCATGCCGATGCCGCCTGCAATTGAACGTGTCAGGAGATATTTTGTATTGCCTTCCCCTATTTTCAGCGGGGTTTTCGTCCTGAACAGCGATACTGCCGCCACGATAAGCGCAAAGAAATTTCTGAAAAAGCATTTCTGCAATGTCGGAACATCACCTGCAAGGCGTATGCAGAGGTTCATAAGCGCAAAGCAGAATGCCGAAATGATTATGTAAAGAATGCCAAGCCTGTAATCAGACTTTTTCTTGTTTTCCAAAACTACTGCCTTCTTTCACTCAGTTCAGTGTTACAGGCAGACCGTTTATCTCAATAGTCGGGTCATCAATATCGATAAGCAGACATCTTCTTCCCTCAACAACGCTTGTACGCACCTTGTCGGCGGCTGACGGCTTGATATTCACGGTAATTCCGGGCGATGTGAGAACAGTTTTCGTCTCGACCAGATTAGCCGCAGTCAGCGGAGCAGAGCCGCATACCTTCTCATAGACAGGTTCGACCATCTGCACTCTCTCCTCCGGAACGCCGATATCGCTGAGAATATCCTTTAAAGTGCCGTTGTCGATGACCACTTTGTCTGTCTCGTCCTTATTTTCTTCCACGACCTCCTGAATTTTCTCGTTGACGGTCTTGATGAGCATATAGTCAAGATCATCACCGACAACATTCTTGAGAATACTCTGGAAGCTTGTTTTTTCGCTTTCTGCCGACATCACAAAGGTACAGCCGAGAACATTCTCAACTACTGAGATATTAGGCTTGTTTGCTGACTTTGAGTAGTACATGACATGGTTGATATCGGTGCTTCTGTTGCTGAAAACAGGGTAAAGAAATCCGTCCGACGGAGCTTTGCTGATGATAAGCTCGGTGTTCATCTTTTTGGTTATCTCGTTGTTGGATGAATCGAATACAAAGCCGTCCTTGCTCGTATTAACAGGACAAATCGCCGTCAGCAGATAGCGGTACAGCTCGTCTTGTCCCTCGTCTGCAAATTCGTCATTCTTATCCTTTTTGCGGATAGTATAGCAGCAATAGGACGTAATAACGGCATACGGACCTTCATAAGCCATATTGTTTGCAATATGATTAAGAAAATCCTCGCAGGCAAGATCATCTTTAAGCTCGGTTTTAAGCAGATTATAGAGGATATACTGAGGCTGTCCCTCGTCATAAGCCTCATTCGGGAACTCATACTCCACAAAAGCCTTGCCGACATTTGTGTTGAGCACCTTTTTCAGCGTCTCGTCATACACATCATGTTCCTCAACAGGCATGGTCAGGCATGAGCTGACATTGTGATAGCGCACATTTTTCTCCGCATCAATAAAAGCCGTGAGGACACGCTCCATGATGAAAAATCCGCTTTTATCCGAAAAATTCTTTTTTATCTCCGCAGTTTCCTTTTTGTTCATTGTTTTATCCTTCCTTTTTAACTGTTGTAATCATAAAACATCTTGTCAAGCAGTCTGTCATAATCCTCATTTTTCCCGAAAGCCGCCTTTATCATCGTACCGAAATTCTCAAAGATCAGCCTGAAATACAGCCAGTCTCCAAGATCATCATACTTTCGTGTAGAATTTATGAGATAATTCTTTTTCAGAACTGTATACTTCCTTCCACTTTTTTTGCCGTAGTTTCTGAGCATTTTTGCGGTTGAGGCATCTTCCATTGCACGTTTGTCAACAAATCCGCCTATTGCATCAAATGTACTCTTTTCAGCCCAGAAAATTCCGCAGTAAAGCCCCGTGAGTCTGAATCCTATGCGGCACATCATATCATTCAGCCAAAGCGGAACGGAATATCTTTCAAATCGCATATTTGCGCCGCCGCCGATGTATTTTCCGCTTTTTATCAGGTGATATACTTCACTTATCGTACCCTTTGTCATTCTGTTATCGCAGTCAATCGTCATGACAATTCTGCCATGAGCGCTTTTTATGCCAGTATTTCGCACAAGTGCAATGCATCTGTCCTCATTGAACAGCACACGGGCACCATATTTCTCGGCAATTTCAGCTGTTCTGTCGGTACAGCGGTTGCAGACAACTATTATCTCAACAGTGCCGCCAAAATTAGCCGCAGATTTTTTTATTGACCTGATGCATCTTGCCACATATTTTTCCTCATTATGCGCAGGAATCACAACTGTCACATCATATTTTCTCATCGATATCACCCCTCGAAAAAAAATACCCATGAATTATTATATCTCATTTTCAACTTAAATGCAAGCAGATTTTGCTGAACACTTCTGCCGCCCTTGATTTATTCACATATATGTGTTATAATTATATGGCAGAAAATTCAGGAGGTGAGCTTATGGGTACAATTTCAGATTTTTTTGACATGGTTCTGCATAAGAATATCGGCAAGCAGACTGTACGCATAAGCTATGCCTCAAACGTCGGAAAAGTGCGTACCAAAAACGAGGATGACCTTTTTATTGACGGTCTCGGCACTCGTGCAAAGGAAAATATGGCAGGCAACCGAATTCTCAACCACTCGGAGCGCTATGTCTTTGCAGTCTGTGACGGTATGGGCGGCGAACAGTTCGGTGATGAAGCTTCATCCATCGCCGCAAGGACTATCGCTCATTTTTCTTATGTTTTGAATGCCTCAAAACCTGCCGACCTTTCAGACAACGTCAACGCACTTGCAACAGAGGCAAATAACCGTATATCAGGCATGGTTTATGCTAAAAGAGCCAATCTCAGCGGCAGTACTCTTGTAATGGCTTGCCTGCGAAAAAATATGGCTTATATTTTCAATCTCGGAGACAGCCGTGCATATTTCTGCAAAGGCGGAGTCCTGCGGCAGATAACCGACGATCATACAGTCGCAAGACGTAAAGTCAAATCTGATATTATCAGTGAAAACGAGGCAAAATCCACTCCCGACTCGCATAAACTTACTACATTTCTCGGCATCGATACACGCTGGATCGGGTTGAAAGCGCAGTCCTATGAGCCAATAGACATTCGCAGCGGCGTTCTTCTCCTCTGTTCGGACGGACTTTCGGATATGTGCTCTGAAGCCGAGATAACCGAGATACTTTCAGGCGAACATTCAAATTCTGCCGAACGTCTTGTGAATAAAGCCATCGAAAACGGCGGTCAGGACAACATCACCTGCATCGTCATTAAAATATAAACACGTTACATAAACAGCGCTTTTTCTGATACTTTTGCTCTTTATCGTGGCAAACCTTTCTGAGGAAAGGTTCTTCCCCGAACCCCTTCCTAAAACACCCAAAAGTTTTAGGAAGGGAGTTTGAGGGTGACTCCCCACAGGGTGAGGAGATGTCACGAAGTGACAGAGGGGACGGGGCATCAGCCAAACCTTTCTCAAAAGGGGGTCCCTCAATAAAAAGTAAGGTATATCAGAAAAAGCGCTGTTTTTATAACATGAAAAAAGCGATCATACCGAAGCATGACCGCTGATTTACTCGTTTGGACAAATATATATTATAAATTAGTCGTTGATCTTTGTAACAACGCCTGAACCTACTGTTCTACCACCTTCACGGATAGCGAAACGGAGGCCTTCCTCGATAGCGATTGGAGTGATAAGCTCAACGTCCATAGCTACGTTATCGCCAGGCATACACATTTCCTTATCAGCTGGAAGTGTTACAACGCCAGTAACGTCAGTTGTTCTGAAGTAGAACTGTGGTCTGTAGTTGTTGAAGAATGGGGTATGACGGCCGCCTTCTTCCTTCTTAAGAACGTAAACCTGACCAGCGAACTTTGTGTGTGGGTGGATTGAACCTGGCTTACAGAGAACCTGTCCACGCTCAACCTGATCTCTTGTGATACCACGGAGGAGTGCACCTACGTTATCACCAGCTTCACAGAAGTCAAGAGTCTTTCTGAACATTTCAAGACCTGTAACAACTGTTGTGAGCTTTTCGTCAGAAAGACCAACGATTTCAACCTGCTCGTTAACGTTAAGTCTACCTCTTTCAACTCTACCTGTAACAACAGTACCACGACCAGAAATTGTCATAGTATCTTCGAT
>JAKSQT010000092.1 GCA_024403995.1 Ruminococcus sp. | reverse complement strand
TCCTGATATATCAGTCCTTCTTTGACCATACGTTTCAGAATACGGTTTGCGGTTGCCTGACTGACATCCAGCAGCACTTCAACATCACTGCGAACAATCTGGCCGTTCGTTTCAATAAAGGACAGGATTTTCGCTTCTTCGCTTTTAGGGGATCCGAAAACTGCAGCAGTTTCTTTTACTCTGACATTTCGGTTCGGAAGCATGATTTTGAAGGCATTTCCGGTTACTTCAATTTCGGGTTTTCGTTCGTCTCCGTCATATGCTTTCATGATTTTCGGCATTCCGGTTCCGTAGGCTTCAATCAGCTTCAGACGGTAAAAAATCGCCGCCAGCTTGGGATTCCGGCACACGGAGAGGCCAAGCATAATGTCATCAAGTGCAATGCCGTCCGGCAGGCCTCCGACAGATACAAATTCGATTCGGTCATCATATACGCTGATAAGCGTGCTGGCACTAAAAGAATAATCTCTATGAACGATCGAATTCAGCAGGGCTTCGCGCAGCGCCTCTTCGGGATAATCACGGCGGTCATTGCGATACAGGCCTTCAAAACTTGCTGTTGTTCGATTCCGCATATCCAGATAGGCATACATTTCATCCATTTGCCTGAATAGCGAACCACTGAATTCCCGTCTGTCCTGAAAATTGCTCTTATCCGTACCGGCAAAAGTGGCAGCCTTGATCGTGCTGCTGCATTGATCGGACAGAAGGAAAGCGACGTTAAAGTAAATTCCGTCCGGAGATGTAAATCCGAGAGTCTGCATTTTGGAGTTATCAAAAGGAACATGACATTTGGCAAATTGTGCATTTGCCGATTCAAAAGTCAGATTCTGCTCTAAAGATCGCATATTCTCAAAGCAATCTCCGTCCGTTTCTTTGATCATTTTGCGGATCGCCGTATCGGTTGCCGGATCAGACGCCGTTCCGCTGCGGACATAGACGCCGCTGGGTTTCAAACCTTTGCTGCCTAAATAATAGGGGCGGTCTGTTCCTTTCTGTACGGTGACTGCGACAATCTGTTTTCCGTCGATCTCCTGTGTTTCATAATGAACGAACATCGTCACATCCGGCTTGATGGAATCCCGAACCATATTATTGATCTGTAATGTAACTTTATCTGCATTGGCAATGCCGGGGACAGTGCCGTCATCCCGAACGCCGATATATAAAGTGCCGCCTTTTGTGTTGGCAAAGGCAATAATCTCTTTGCAGAGATCACTGACCACCTCGGATTTCAGTTCAACAAATTCGCTTTCAGAAAAGGTCATAAGACACCTCCATTTTATCTTGTCATCATTATAATCATTCTTGTCATTCTTGTCAATTTTCTTCGCAATTTTGCGGCACTCGAAAAGGCAAAAAGAGCGACGATTTCACTCAGAAAAAATCGCTCTTTCAGCTGTGTAAAATATCCTGTGTCCGGCTCATCAGATAACCCTCTCGGCCAGTTTTCAAAGTAAATGCAACGAATTCTAAAGGCATTGAAAAATAAGGATTTCCTGCGTTATTTCGTTGCATTTAAGTTGAAGGACGTTCGATTTACTTTGACGAAAGGCGAGGAGCTCCACCTCCCCGCCGTTTTTTTATTCTGTCAATCCGGAGATCTCCCCAAGCGTCAGATGAGTCTGTTCGACTTTCTTGATGATGACAAGGAAGAGGTTGAAGCTGTAAATGAGAAGCTGCAGGAATTAACAGAGGAAGAGCTTGAGCAGGTGAATGGCGGCATAGATGTGACTATCAGAATATGCCCAGGCGCCATTAAGACCATCAAATGAATGCGCTGTTCGGAAATTGGTGAGTGAGCGCCCTGCTTTAGAAGCAGGATATGCGTGAGCTTACGCCTGATGAACTGGCGAATGTGACTGGCGGTCAGGCTGCAGGTCCTTCTTCGTACGGCATGACAGATACCATGGGGCGTATGCATTCTGATGCTCAGTTCGCCGGTTCGTCTGTAGCATCCACTGACAGAGCAGGAAACTTTTGAGCGGATCAAGAGTGCTTTTGCGTAATACCGCTTACGCATTCAAAAAGCATTCAAAAGCATTCAAAAAATCCACTGTTTTGCAGAAAATGAAAATGCAGGATTTTCCTTATATACAAAGGAAATCCTGCAAGCAATAAAACAAGCGCGAGACGGGGATCGAAAAGAGGTTGGCTTTCAAAACCCTTATTTTAAGCCACTTTCCGGGCTCCCAAAAGTGCTTGCGATCAAATTGCAATCAAATTTTCAGGAAAGGAGAAGCGGTGCTGCGTTATCCTTTAGAGCCTGTGAAAAAAAATTCAGGTAGCCTCAAGGCTCCCTGATTTCATCTGTTTGATAAACTGGTACCCGGATAATGGACACTGACCAGACAGTAAAAAACCCGGATAAGAGGTGACAAAAGCAAGTCAGACACCCATTATCCGGGTGTTTTTTTATTGTTGTCAGGAGGCCATTATGGGCTCATGTATTTTTCAAGGTTGAACCCATACCGCCCGGCAATCCTCTCAAGTTCTTCACCGGAACACTTAACACTCAATCAAAAAAAATTTTCAAATTATATTATAACCAATGAAAAAGGTTGACTTATGCGGAGAATAACCTTATACTTTACTTAACATATTTGATATATAATATTAAATGCATTAAGGATATCAGGAACACAAGAATGCTCGTTGATGAAATTAGAAAACAATATAAAGAAGCGGAACCGATTTTTGTCAATGATCTGAAAACTGATGACATAAGCAGGCCGGCACTGACGCAGCAGCTGGGAACACTATGCCGAAATCATGTGATAGAAAAATTCGACAACGGTATATACTATATTCCGAAAAAAAGCAGGCTACAGAATTCCGTAGGTCCGTCAGCAGATACCATTGCCAGATATAAATATGTAACAGATGGAAAGACAGTAAAGGGGTTTTATTCGGGTTACACATTCGCCAATCAGCTTGGGATCACAACACAGGTACCGGCCAGGGTAGAGATAGTAAGCAATAATACATCCGCGATCGTTAGAGAAGTTGTGATCGGAAAACAAAGATTTATTGTGAGAAAACCTGCTGTCAAAATCAATGCCGATAATGTATATGTATTGCAGCTGTTGGATATTCTGAAGGATTTCGATAAGTATTCAGAAGAAAGCTATGAATCCGCAGGAGAAAAAGTCCGTGAATTCATAAAAAGTCATGGGATCAGAAAAGAGGATATTGACAGATACATCCGGAAGTATCCTGCAAGTGTTTTCAGATACTACTATGAACTGGAGATGAAAAATGTTTTTACATAAGCTCCATAGTGAATTCCAGTAATTCAGGCTTAGTTCGTGTCTTGTCAGAAATGTACCCGGACCATTGTCTGTGAGAAAAACCATGTTTCTCCATATAGCGTGCTATCTGCCCATATGCTTTTCTGGGATGTTCCGCATCAAAAAACTGCCGCAGCTGTTGTATTGTCAAATCAAAATTGATTGCGTGTCTACGCCTGGATTCCTTAGCCAACCGCCTTCTCCCCACTATAAAATGCCTTTAGATCATCTGTGCTGGAATCGGACGTATCATACCATAGCCACTCCCTTACATTGTTCATAAACCAGTCGGTCTGTGAGAGCTTGATGATCAACGAACCACAGGTCGTAAAATTGCCGTCCTTATACCATCCGTCCTTATCCTTGCTCATGCCTCTCTTACTGAAAGCATTTTCCAGATAAGCGTGAATTTTTACCAGATCATATTTTCCTTCTTCAGATATCTTATCTTCATCAAGGGTGATCAACATCTTCATCATAATAAGCTTCACCTCGTCTTGTTTATGGCATTACTATACCATATGTACCCACCAGCGGAAAGAGGATAATAACAGTTTCCCTTGCGATTTTTTGAAAAAAAGCTATGACAACGAGACGGAGAGGTTGTTTTCCGGAAGGATATCCAATGGATGCACAGAACCTGAACATCACTACAGCAGATTGTACTGCAGAGTCTGTTGCAGAGGATGTAAAAACCGCTGACACACCCTGGATGACAAAAGAAGAAGTGCAGCAGAAAACCGATGCCGAACTGCTTCAGATGATCCAGCGGGCCCAGGGGCATACCGGAAAGGATTTTACGGCTCATATGGGCTGCGATTTCTCCTACTCTTATCTTACCGGGCTGCTCAGGGACAGAGGTTACGAAAACGGATGGCACAAGACCTCGGAAGGATACCATGCACATCCGATTAACTCAATATCATTCCGCGGATATCCAAATATTTATTTCAAAGATATACGGATGTGATTTTTCCTATTTGAATCGTTCTGCTGAGGCATCCGCTGAAGTGGGGTTTTTCGGATGTCGTCTCAAAAGTCGAATAACCTTTCTCGCGAATATGATAGTAAAAACGTTGGAAAACGACAGCCATCATTCAAAAAGGAGCCCTCTTTCGAGAACTTTCATTTCGAGAACTTTGAAGTGATCGTGTGTGACAAACGGAAAATTGTGTGCTATACTTATTGTGAGTTGCCATAAACAACAGTAGGCGGTTAGCCCTCGCAAGAGGGCAATGGTGCCCTCGGCTATGCGAAAGCATTCGCGTTTTTGCAGAAAGGAGGGCCTCCTATGACGGATTATCAGATCATTTCCATCGTACTCGCGATACTGGGACTTTTGCTGACGGCATTAAGTCTTGGTGCAAAGGTCCTGATCGAATGGATCAAGGATAAGACATCAAAAAAATAACCGCCGTCCCTGACAAGTTGGTGGTTACTTTTTAATCAACTATAGGGCTGACCGTCTATCGGCAACTCCTTTTATATGCATATATTAACATTTCGCGACGTTTCTGTCAATCAATTATGCGCGCGTTTTTTGTCATTTCAAGTCACCTTTCAATCCACTGAAAGTTTTCAGGTAAATGCAACTTAAGGGTTGCATTTAAGTTGAAGTGGTTCCGATTACTGATCTGACGGCATAAGAAAAGGGACCTCATCGAGATCCCTTCCTGCTACAAGCATAGCGCTTAGTGGCGGATATTATCGTCTTGCGGCTTCGTCGATTGCGAGTTTGACAGCGTCCTGATAACCGCTTCCGACAACATCATCTATGTGTTTGAAGACTTCAAGGTTGGTCGGAGCATCCGCTAATCTGGCAGCAACAGGATCGCCTTCCCATGGGGTTACACCAGTTTTGCCACCTGTCACTTTTTCCAGTTCTTCCTCAGTAAGTTGACGCGCTTCCTGCTTTTCTTCGCAGGGCGCGTTGTTCTTCAGTTCATTACTATCGTTCGCCATGGTAAATACCTCCTGATCTTCAGTGGTGTTTCCTGGAAATGATCGACTGATCATCGACAGGGCGGGATCGCTGCTTCGTCCTCAACGCCGTGGATTTTATTCGCAGCGACATAGCTGCCGAACAACTCATTGTATTGCACGACGGTGTCACGTCTGCGGGGAACACCGCCGTTGACCCTCTCTAACTCTTCCTCCGTAAGCTCACGCGCTTCCTTGACCTCTTCAGTTACTTCGTTTTTCTTTTTTTCTGGCATTATCGTGCCCTCCGTGCATATCTATTATTTCGGATCAATCTGGAGAGACATCGGCACAATGGTTTGCGCAAAAATAATAGGTATAACGCCAACTGTATTCGCTTTTCCACCCGAAACCTTCTCCAGTTCTTCCTCGGAAAGCTGACGCGCTTCCTTAATCTCTTCGGTTACTGCGATTTTCTTTTCTTCTGACATTATCGTGTCCTCTTTCAATATTTGATTTCAGGTGCCGGATTTTTATAAAGCGGGGCGCTCACTCACCTACCGTCGTCCGCCTCGAAGCCGACGGGCCCAGTGACGAGGCTCTTAATGCCGACGGGCTCAACGGGACACGCAACGCCACCACTAACCTGCGCAATCTCTTCCGGTGTGAGTTCCTGAAGCTTCTCGTTTACAGCTTCGACCTCTTCTTTGAGGGCGTTAAGTTCTTCTTTGGATTTTGACATATCGTGTTCTCCTTCGTGATTTCAATGATAGATTTCTAAAGCCAGGCAATCAACCTTCCGATCGTGGTATTCCCATCCATCCCGTAGAGAGCATGGGCTTAACGCCACCGGAGGGTTCAGTGCCGCCGTTGACCTTCGCCAGTTCGTCGGGCGTAAGCTGACGCATATCCTGCTTCTCTTCACAGGGTGCGTTATTCTTTGTTTTCTTGTTATCGTTCGCCATGGTAAATACCTCCTGGCCTTCAGCGGTGTTTCTTGGAAATGATCGACTGATTATCGGCAGGGCGGGATCGCTCCTTCGAACTCAACGCCGTGGATTTCAGTCGCAGTACTATAGCTGGTTGTTTAGCCAGAATGGCAACACGCTTCCAATTCCTTATTTGT
>JAKSQT010000091.1 GCA_024403995.1 Ruminococcus sp. | reverse complement strand
GTCCTCGACAGCCCTTGTTTAACGAAATAATTTCGACTTTTTCAACAGACTGAGGGATACCTTTATTGGTATCCCTGTTTTTTCAGACGGTTATTTGTAAAGTTTTCATATTTTGCTTGACTTTAAGGACAATTTGTCCTATAATATATACAGAAACAAATCTATTTTTATACAGGAGGTCACATCCATGCATGAACTTATATGTCCTAACTGCAACAAGTCATTCACAGTTGATGAGGCAGGCTATGCTTCAATACTCCAACAGGTCAAAAACACGGAATTTGATAAGGAACTCGAAAAACGCACCTCTGAACGCAGCAATTCCCTGAAAGAAAAATTTGAACAGGATATCCAGCTAAAATTAAATGAGGCTGAAAAAGCTAAAAACGAGGCGATTAACAAGCTGAATACCGAGATTCAACGTCTGAATTCTGCCATTGAACAGAATAACACTGATTTTGAGCTTACTCTGCAAAAATCTGCCGCTGACAGAGACAACGAGATAACCAGACTCCGTGAACAGCTTGCCAGTCTTGCTGAAAAAGCTGAACTCACTGCTAAAGACGAAGTCAACAAAGCTGTTTCTGAAAAGGACAGCGAGATCAGCAGACTCAATATCGAGATTCAACGTCTGAATTCTGCCATTGAACAGAATAACACTGATTTTGAGCTTACTCTGCAAAAATCTGCCGCTGACAGAGACAACGAGATAACCAGACTCCGTGAACAGCTTGCCAGTCTTGCTGAAAAAGCTGAACTCACTGCTAAAGACGAAGTCAACAAAGCTGTTTCTGAAAAGGACAGCGAGATCAGCAGACTCAATATCGAGATTCAACGGCTCAAAGCAGATGCAGAGCAGAATGAAAACCGTCAGGCTATTGCTGTGAATGATGCTGTAAATGCCGAAAAACAGCGCTATGAAACTAAACTTGAAGCCGAAAGCAAAGAACTTAACGAGAAAAATATCCGCATTATTGAGCTTCAGAATGAACTGAAAAATAAGGAAAATGAATTTCAGCTTAAACTTATGGATACTGTCTCTGAGCTTGAAAAAGAACGTGATATACGCTATGCACAGTATGAATCCGATCTGAAAGCCCAGAACGAAAAACTTGAATACTACAAGGATATGAAAACCCGTCTGTCCACAAAAATGGTTGGAGAATCGCTTGAAAAGCACTGCGAAAATCAGTTCAATATTATCCGCATGACTGCCTTCAGAAATGCAGAATTTGAAAAAGATAATACCATAACCGACGGCAGCAAGGGCGACTATATCTACCGTGAATGCGATGACGACGGCACTGAAATAATCTCCATCATGTTTGAGATGAAAAACGAAATGGATACCACTGCCACCAAACATAAAAATGAAGACTTCTTCGCCAAGCTCGACAAAGACAGAAACAATAAAAAATGCGAATATGCCGTGCTTGTGTCCATGCTTGAAGCAGATAACGACCTGTATAATACAGGCATTGTTGATGTCTCATACAAATATGAGAAAATGTATGTTATCCGCCCGCAGTTCTTCATACCAATGATAACTATTCTGCGTAATGCCGCCATGAATACGCTTGAATACAAGAGAAAACTGACGGAAATCCGCAATCAGGATATCGATATCACCCACTTTGAGGAGAAAATCGAGGACTTCAAAACAGCTTTCTCCAAGAATTATGACCTTGCAGGCAGACAGTTCAATACAGCTATCGAGGAAATTGACAAAACTATCGACCACCTGAACAAAGTCAAGGATAACCTCCAGAAATCGCTGAATAATCTCCGTCTCGCCAACGATAAGGCTCAGTCTCAGCTTACTATCAAATCACTTACTAAAGGCAACGAAACTATGATAGAAATGTTCAGCGCACTGGATAATGAACAATAATTTCTCCGAAATCCTTTACAAAAGCTGTATTTTATAGTATAATATTCTTCGTGGGGCATTTGCCCGAAATCATTTTTCTCGGAGGATTATTTATGTACATTACCTGTCTCGACCTTGAAGGTGTTCTCGTACCTGAAATATGGATCGCTTTTGCTGAAGCAAGCGGTATTCCTGAACTCAAAAAAACT
The DNA here is from genome assembly GCA_024403995.1 of Ruminococcus sp. Classification (GTDB taxonomy): domain Bacteria; phylum Bacillota; class Clostridia; order Oscillospirales; family Ruminococcaceae; genus Ruminococcus. The sequence goes on along the minus strand of JAKSQT010000091.1, from coordinate 4,589 downwards.
ACCCGTGACGAGCCTGATTACGACAAGCTCATGAAATGGCGCATCGGCATTCTCAAAGAGCATGGTCTCGGTCTCAAAGAAATTCAGGATACTATCGCTAAAATCGAGCCTTTAGAAGGCGCTAAGGCTTTCCTTGATGAACTGCGTTCTATCTGTCAGGTCATCATCATCAGCGATACATTCTCTCAGTTTGCTACACCGCTTATGAAAAAGCTCGGCTGGCCTACTATTTTCTGCAATTCACTCGAAGTTGCCGAAAACGGTGAGATCACAGGATTCAAAATGCGCTGCGAACAGTCCAAGCTTACCACTGTCAAGGCTCTCCAGTCTATCGGCTATGATACTATCGCAAGCGGCGACAGCTATAACGATCTCGGCATGATTCAGGCAAGCAAGGCAGGCTTCTTATTCAGAACTACTGATAAGATCAAGGCTGATTACCCTCAGTTCCCTGCATTTGAATCATACGACGAACTCCTCTCTGCTGTAAAAAATATTATCAAGTAAAACAAACGCAAAACGGCGGCGATTTAATAGTTATTGCGCTCGTTATCGGGGAAACCCCTTTTTCAAAAGGTTTTCCCTCAATAATAAGCACGCAATAGCTGTAAATCGCCGCCGTTTTTCAGTTTTTTGCATTATTTATTATTCTGCACGTACTTAGGCATAAGCTGGAGCTTATGGAGATTTGCAGCATGGAGACGGTCGATTTTCTCCTTGATGTCAGGAACATGACTAAGGTCGTCCTCGCCACGGATATATGTATCGAGCATTGCATACGTAAAGCCGAGATTTTCCTCGTCAGTCTTGCCGCAGAGTCCGTCTATCGGAACTTTGTGGACAAGCTCCTTTGGCAGACCGATATAATCGCCTATCTGGAGTATTTCAGTAACTGTCAGGTCAGAAAGCGGTGAGAAATCGCCTGCGGCATCGCCGAATTTTGTGGAATAGCCTACCCAGTCCTCGGAAAGGTTGCAGGTGTTGACAACACGTCCTCCGACACAGGCTGCAACTGCATAAAGAGTTGTCATACGAATTCTTGCAGGCGTGTTGACCTTTGCCTGATTTGAAATCTCGATATTCTTTCCAAGCTCGTTCATGAACGCATCCATAGTATCGCCGATATTTATGGTATAGGACTGGATGTCCAGCGTTTTTACAAGAAGTTTGCTGAATGCGATATCAGCCTGTTCGCCCTGTGGCATGAGAACTCCGATTACTCTGTCTTTGCCCAGAGCTTTTACGCATATGGCTGCTGCAACAGAGCTGTCCTTTCCGCCGGAAATACCAATAACAGCCTTGGTTGTCGGTGAAGCATTCTTCTCGAAATACTCCTTTACCCATTCAATTACTTCTGCGGCTGTTTTTTCTGCATTAAATGTATAACTCATGATAATTTCTCCTTTATTAAAAAATAGTATTAAAATATTGATAGTAATTTCGTCGGTCAAGCCAAGAGAAGCAATGCGAACCGTCCGTAAATCATCGCAGGCTCGATTTACTGCTTCTCAGGGAGTCTCTGTCTCCCTCACACACCCTCTGCAAGGGAGCGAAGCTGCCCCCCGCCCCCCCGCAGTATGCGGCTTCGCCGTATTTATTTTTGCCGAAATTCAAATCATAATCCGAAACCATTCGGTTTATTGGCAATTTCACGTATTTCTGCAAGTGTATAGTTCCTTAACAGCTTACCGTCCCTGAACACAGGTTCAAGCAGATTGCCGTCAGGGATATTGCTCCTTACGAAGCCGTCTTTATAGGCAAATTCGCCGTTCTCGTCACGATATACCCAGCAGAGTCCCTTCTGGCTCTTTTTGAAACCGCCGTCCTTTGGATTTTTGAAAACAGGGAATTCCCTGCCGCCTACCTCGGCATAGCAAGCCTTTATCGCACAGCCGAAAGTATCACGGGTAAACGGAAGAAGAACATTGTCCTCCTCGATACAGTGCATTGAGAATGAACCAACACCCAGTGCAACATTTGAACAAGCAAAACCGTTTTCTTTGAGTATTGCGAAAATCTGCTCACATCTCTGAACGGTGATACTATCACCGTAAATTGCCTTGACATGAGGATCAAGCACCTTGTAGCCCTTGCTGTTGACAGTGCCGCCGAACTGCTCCCAGAGCTTGAAAACAGTTTTTGTGACTACTTCTACGCAGTCGCCTGAATCGCCTCTCATGAGCATACAGCCGTTGTGAGCCATGATTTCATCGTGGAGCTGAGGCAGGATATTGTCAATGACATTCCAGTAATCATAAGAATCAAGTACTGCAGAAAAGCTTGTATTCGGGTAAAGTTCCGTCAGCATTTTTCTGAGGAAGGTTATCTCATCGCCGTCCACAGCATAATTAGAACACATTACAAAATGCTCTGTGCTGACTGCACCGTAAGCAACAGGCTCTTTTTCGCAGTCGCAGTCAAACATATGCTCAAGATAAGGAATTGCAGGAACTGTGGCAGTATTTGCAAAGTACAGACACCAGCCTGCCGCAGCTTTGAGAGCCGCATCAAGACAGCTGTCTCCACGGAAATCAAATGAACCAAGAGCTTTTGCAGCAGATACATTGTCATCACAGGTCTCTGCATAGAAGCGCTCAACTATCTCCCTGTAAGTTGCGCCAACAGTAGCTGTTATCTGCGGATACCATATCTCGGCGCTGATAAGGCTTTCAAGAGCCTGCGGAAGCCATGCAAAGTCCTCATGAGTATTGCTTATACCGAAAATCGGCACATGAATCGGAACTTTTTCGCCTTCCGGGAGGGCAATTATCTCTATCGGAAGATAGCCGAGACGGTGAAGCTTGCGTATCTTTTCAGTATTGAAGATGCCCTTTCCGAGAGCAGCGTTCAGTACACGTTCAAATTCTCCGACAACCTCATCTTCAGTTTTCTCAAAGAAATTCCGGTTGAAAAAGTCGATAAGGAACGTCTTGATGAACATCTGCAAGCCGAAGTTCACGACCTTGTCCCAGCGCTTAACACGGGTCATTCTTGGTGTGTAGTATGACATTGAGAAAGTCATTTCAGGGTTTATCATGTCGCTGTGTACCGTCTTGTAGAAGTCACACAGGAGCATAGGGTTCAGGTAGTCATGCATAATAATTCCTCCTTTTACAGACAATTAATGATACTGAGTTTTGGATATTCCTCTGTTGAAAGTGTGCAGAGCGAATTTGTAGTGAAAACATTTTCTATGAGATCGCCGTTGAAAAGTTCGCCTTTGGCGATAGAATTTTCGCAGTGTGTGAAATATGCGAAAACCTTTTTGCAGCCGAGTTCTTTGAGTTTCAGTGCCGAATGATAGACCGTGCCGCCGTATGAACAGATATCGTCAATAATAAAGACATTTTTTCCGTCGGGAACAGTGCCGTGAATATCAAGACCGAGAATCTGACCTGTTTTCCAGTCACGCTTCTTTATGCCGAATGCCACATTTGCAAAGTCGCTGAAAATTGAAGAATAGCGTTTGCAGCTTCCCTCATCGGGGAAAAAGATGCAGTCATTATCCTTGTCGATACCTGACATTTCCATAGCCTGACGGATATATTTTTCAGGTGATTCAACTGTGATATGGTCTACAAGAGCCGCACCGACTGAAGAATGAACATCAATAACCCGCACATTTTTAAAACCGAGAGAATTGATGAGCTTGCTGAAATATTTCAGTGTGAACACTTCAGAGTCTGCCTTTACCCTGTCCATACGGGCATTTGGCAGATACGGCATATTCAGCGATATATCGTAATATCCGAGACTGTGCAAATGCTCTGTTATATAAATCAGCTGGACAAATTCTGTTTCGTTTTCATAGCGCCATACTATCTCATACGATACATTTTCTGTAATATTTTCAAGATCGATTTTCATCGTTCCATCAGGGAAATTAATAATTTTCGGCAATATCTCCGAACCGCCGCACATAATTTTTAACATACTATCACTCCTCAATGATCATCTGGCATACTTTCATGGCATTAAGCGCATTTCTATGAGTTTCAGGCGTAACACCTGCACAGCAGTCTGCAATAATTCTGACTGGAACTTCAGGGAATGCAGCTTTGAGTATCATGGCATTAGAAATAACGCAGATATCAGTGCATACGCCCACAAGCTGAATTTCCTCGATATTCTCGTCTTTTCCGACAGCAAACGGAAGGTCAGCCGCACCGAATGTAACTTTTTCGAGCTTTATTGCCTTTTCTCCAAGAGCATTTTCAATTTCAGGAACAAGCTTCCAGCCGTCAGTTCCACGGATGCAGTGCGGCACCGGAAGATTGCGTCCCTCCTGAGTATCCATATAATTTTCGCTGTGTGTATCGAGGGTGGCAATAATTTTTCCGTCCGCTTCATTTTTTCGGAAATTCTCTATTTTACGCACAACATTGCCAACAACAGCGGCTGTTTCAGTGTTTCCGAGAACACCTGTGGTAAAATCATTCTGCATATCAATTACAACTAAAACTTTCATAATTTTCCTCCTGTTTTTCACTGTAGATTGTGCCATACAAATCAAATCAGACGTATTTGTATGGTGTTAAGGCAACACCGCACAAAGCACGTCTGACGACTTTGTACGTCATAAACTTGTA
>JAKSQT010000090.1 GCA_024403995.1 Ruminococcus sp. | reverse complement strand
CGAAAAATCTAACTGCGTTTCTGCCGCACAATCTTTGTGCGGTGTTGCCATAAAAACGTTATGGAGTTTTTGCGTAAAACTATGTTGAAAAAGAATTCGGGGAAGAACAATTCCGCAGAATGTTTCTTCCCCGATAAAAAATAAAATTTGACGTTTGTATATTATGCTGCAATAGCCTGCGGTTCATTGTTCAGAATATTCATAAATTCCTCACCTGTGATGGTTTCCTTTTCAAGCAGATATTTTGCGAGTTCATGAAGTTTTTCAATGTTTTCCGTGAGAATTCGTGAGGCTTCTGTATGTGCTGTTTTGATTATATTATTTACTTCGTCATCAATTTTTGATGCCGTCTCAGCCGAACAAGCAAGTGAAGCATCGCCGCCGAGATACTGATTAGTTATCGTTTCGAGAGCCATCATGTCAAAACTATTGCTCATACCGTAGCGTGTGACCATTGCACGGGCAAGTTTAGTAGCCTTTTCGATGTCGTTTGAAGCGCCGCTGGTACATGTGGTGAACACGAGCTCCTCGGCTGATCTGCCGCCCGTGAGAACGGCAATTCTGGACATAGCCTCCTCCTTGGACATGAGGAATTTCTCCTCCTCGTCAACCTGCATAGTATAGCCGAGAGCGCCCGAAGTTCTGGGGATTATCGTGATTTTATGGACAGGAGCCGAGTCCTTCTGTTTTGCGGCAACGAGTGCATGACCGATCTCGTGGTAGGCGATGATCTCTTTTTCTTTCTGCGAAATTACGGCATTTTTGCGCTGATAGCCTGCGATAACGACTTCCACGCTTTCATCGAGGTCAGTCTGAGTCACGAAAGTTCTGTCGTTTCTGACCGCACGGAGAGCCGCTTCGTTGACGATATTTGCCAGTTCTGCGCCTGATGCACCGGCAGTAGCCCTTGCGATCGACTTGAAATCGATGTCTTCATCGAGCTTGATATTCTTAGCGTGAACTTTGAGAATAGCCTCTCTGCCGGCAAGGTCGGGAAGTTCGGCAGGGATGCGGCGGTCAAATCTGCCCGGTCGGAGAAGTGCGGGATCAAGCGATTCAGGGCGGTTTGTAGCTGCAAGAATGACCACGCCTTTTTTGCCGTCAAAGCCGTCCATTTCGGTCAGGAGCTGATTGAGCGTCTGTTCTCTTTCGTCATTTCCACCAAGTTGACCGTCTCTTTTTTTGCCTATTGTATCGATTTCGTCAATAAAAACGATGCACGGAGCTTTCTGGTTAGCCTGACTGAACAGGTCACGAACCTTAGCCGCACCCATGCCGACGAACATCTCCACGAATTCAGAGCCTGATATCGAGAAAAACGGAACATTAGCCTCGCCTGCGACCGCTTTTGCGAGGAGAGTTTTACCTGTGCCGGGAGGGCCTACGAGAAGTGCACCCTTTGGCAGATTTGCGCCGATTTCAGCGTATTTGCGAGGATTGTGAAGAAAGTCCACTATTTCTTCAAGAGCTTCTTTAGCCTCGTCCTGACCTGCAACATCCTCAAATGTTTTGCCCGTCTGCGCTTTTACGTAAATTTTTGCGTTGCTTTTGCCGAAAGACATGGCATTTCCAAGTCCGCCCATGCGTTTTCCGAGAATTTTTGTGACAAGACTGAACATCAAAATAATAAATACAAATGGTAATATCCAGCCTATGACTATCTGTTGAAGAAGACTTTGCTCTACGATTTTTCCTGTAAAATCGATATCTTTATTCTTGTGCAGCCTTTCTACAAGACCCGGATCATCTATACGTACTGTTGAATACGTTTTCTTTTCGCCGTCGGCATTGACCTCAAATTTTATCTTATCCGACTCGATCTGAACCTGACGAACGTTGTTTTCTTCGATCTGTTTCAGGAAAAAGCTGTAATTCGTCTCTTTGATTGGCTTTGTACTGATATTCGGCATTACAACTGCGTTGAAAACGAGCAGAAGTATGATGCATACGATTGCAAAGCCTGCGAAATGCTGTTTGTTATTTTTGTTTTCTTCCATATGTAAAAGTTCCTCCTATTTCATGGCAAATGGCACAATAGAAGCCGTTCCTGTTTGTGCGATGTTACCCATGACAAAAGTATATCATACTTTTCAGAATAATACAACAGGGAAATTGTGATATAAATGAAAACTGTGTGAAAGAGCAGCAGTGTTTGTGCTGTTGCGACTTAAATCCTACTGAAATGACTGCATAATTCAGTGCATTTTGATTAATTAATCCGAAATTTAATATAACAAGTCGGAAGATAAGCTTTATCATCGATATTTTTGTGTTTAATTTATTAATATTTTGAGTTAATATTGTAATCGGACAGGAGTTGATGATATGAAACTTTTTTTACATTTATTGCGGTGTTTGCTGACTATTTTTCTCATTTGTTGCGTTAATTCCGTATCAATGAGCGTATACGCCGAAAATTCGGCTGGTTTTACGTATTCTATAGTGGACGGTTCTGCTGTAGTCACGGGCTATGAGGGAAAGCCTGAATTTATCGAGATCCCGCACGATATCGAGGGTTGTCCCGTATCGGAGATAGGCGAAAGAGCATTCTCATCCTGCAATTCGCTCAGAAGAATAATTTTTCCTGAAAATCTCCGTAAAATAGGGGATTACAGCTTTTATGCGTGCGACTCGCTGGAGATAGCCGCTCTCCCTGACGGCATGGAAAGTCTCGGCGAAGGCTGTTTCTGCGGGTGTACACAACTGTCGTACATGAAAATTCCAAGCGGACTGACAGAATTGCCCGACTCCTGTTTCCGTGCCTGCACGAACCTCAGTGAAGTCGCAATACCAAGCAATATCGGGAAGATCGGCAGTTTCTGCTTTTCAGGCTGCACCCGCCTCAGCTATGTTTCACTTGGCGAAAATCTGACCGAGGCAGGAGAGAGGGCGTTCTATATGTGCGGTTCGCTGGATGCCATGTACCTCCCGAATACTCTTGAAAAAATCGGAAAAGAGGCTTTCGGCTTTGTTCCGTCGGATTTCGGTGCTGCGGTCAGGGGCGGTTTTACCATTTCAGGCAGCCCTGAGTCGTCAGCAGACAAATACGCTGAGGTGAGCGGCATAAGATTTTCTGCATCAAAAGGAAGCAGTCATATAACATCAGGCGGCAAAAATTCCAATAAAAAGGTAAAAATCCCGGAATTAACACTGATTTTCGTTATCTGCATCCTGATCGTGGCTATGCTCAGAGGAAAAATCCGCAGATTAAAACACGCAAACTGACCATTTATTGCGAAATTCTTCAATTTTGCCGTTTTGAGCATTTTTTTGTAAAATCACTTGCAATTTCAGAGGATTTGTGGTATGATTAATGTGTATTATAATATTTTAGTGCGTGATTTGCTTTTTGTTTCTTAATTTATCACTTAATATTTAATCTCTAAGTACAATATTTATCTCAACAGATAAATCAGGAGGGATATTAAATGAAACGTCATTTAAGACGTACAGTATCTGCCGCAGCCGCAGCCGCTATTGCCTGCGGAACTGTGAATATGCCCGTAAATGTGCGGAATACAGGCAATATCTTAGCAGCAGACAACATTGTGAAGTACGAGTTTGAGGACGGAAAAACAAGCGGCGGCAAGATACATGCCGACGGCGCATCTGATGTCAAACTCGGCGATTTTCCCGAAAATACCGACCTGAGCGGTTTTTCAGGCAAGGGATTTTCCTATCTCGACCAGAAGGGTACTACGGTCAGCATCGAGGCTGATGTCCCTGAAGACGGTCTCTATGAAATTGCTATCGGCTACTGCGAGCCGAGCGACCCGAACAAAAAAGTTCAGTATCTTAACGTAAACGGCGTAAATCAGGGTGAGGTGAGTTTCCCTTATACCCCTGAATTCGCCGAAATACAGGCAGGTGTCGTCAATCTCAAAAAGGGCGTGAATACGATTGAGCTGAAAGCTTACTGGGGCTATACCTTTTTCGACTACCTTACTGTCAAGCCTGCCGACGACAGACTGAGAAATCTTTCGCCGACTCGTGAGCTTTCTAACCCGAATGCCTCTGATTCGGCAAAAAGGCTCTACAGCTACCTCTGCGACCAGTACGGCAAACACATCATCGCAGGTCAGCAAGAGTACTGCGGTGACCACAACTACAACCTTTGGAGCGACCCCGATACATTTATTAAAGACAACGAGGCGGAATTTGAGTACATCATGGACAAAACAGGCAAGCAGCCTGCCATCCGTGGAATCGATTTCCTTGCCTATAATACAAGCTCTGACTGGCGTGACCATGCCCCTGAGCGTGTCATCGAATGGGTCAACGAATACCACGGCATCGCCACTGTCACATGGCACTGGAATGTCCCGTCCGACGAGGAAAACAACGGCGTTGCGTTCTATGTTGAGTCCACAGGCAATACTCCTTTCACAACTTTCAGCGTTACAAAAGCCCTTGAGGAAGGCACATGGGAGCACGAAAAGCTCCTTGCCGACATCGACCTCATCGCTCAGGAAATGCTTAAATTAAAGGAAGCCGACGTTCCTGTCCTCTGGAGACCTCTCCACGAAGCCGAGGGTGCATGGTTCTGGTGGGGAGCAGAGGGCGCTGAACCCTGCAAAAAGCTCTACCGTTTCCTCTATGACAAGCTCACAAATGAGTACGGTCTGGACAACCTGATCTGGGTATGGACAAGCTCTGCTTATGCCACTTCCTATGACTGGTATCCCGGCGACGATGTGGTGGATATTATCGGCTGCGACAAGTACAACGCTATGGACGGACTGCCGAATTTAAGCTCAATTTCGTCTACTTTCTACAGCCTCGTTCAGCTTACGGACTGTCAGAAAATGGTCACTATGTCCGAAAATGACTCCATTCCGTCACTTGAAAATCTCGTGAACGACAAGGCTGGCTGGCTCTATTTCTGCCCTTGGTATATGAATTACCTCACAAGCGAGCAGAATAACCCCGTTGACAATCTCATTGAGATATACAACAGCGACTACTGTATCACTCTCGATGAACTGCCTGACCTTAAAAAATACCCGATAAACGGAGATAATACGACGGTAACAACTGCCAAGACCACTGCCGTGACTACCACGAAAGCCACGACTGCAAAGACCACTGCTGCGACTACAACTAATGCCGCAACATCCACGACCGTCGTTTCTTCAGTGAAAGTCACCATGAAAGGCGATGCAAACTGCGATGAACAGGTCAATCTCGGAGATGTTGTCCTGATAATGCAGTCCATCGCAAATATGCCGAAATACGGTCTTGACGGCAGTGACCCGAGCCATATCACCCATCAGGGACTTGCAAATGCCGATGTTATCGGAAATGACGGCGTGACTAATCTGGATGCACTTGAGATCCAGAAATACAGGCTCGATCTTGTCAAATGGTAAATTAAGGTGAATAGAGCTGCCACTTTATCTGTCTGAATACGGCTTTCAGGCACTTTCTGCCTATTTATCGTGCTTTGAAAGCTGAATGACGGTAATAAACGGCTCTGACATATATTTCCGACTGTTACAGTGTGGCTTGTGACTCATATCAATGTTGTGCAGGGAGCGCCGCTGATTTCTGCCTATTGATGCGGTATTTCATGCCGCTGATATCCTCGGTGCTCTGCATCGCTGAGTCATGAATGCTCTGTGTTTCGGGAAAAAATAATGAGGAGGAAAATTACAAATGAAAACAAACAAAATCATTGCTTTTGCAATGAGCATTGCGGCTGCTTCTACTTCCGTGGTTTCAGCTACACCTGTTTTTGCAGCTGATGAAGAAGAAGTTGTCAAAGCTGCTCCTATCAGCGAAGTTGTTAATGATTCAGGTCTGGATTACGACTATGCACGTGCTCTCCAGTACTCTATCTATTTCTACGACGCTAATATGTGCGGTACCGGCGTTGAGGAGAATAACCGTCTTTCCTGGAGAGGCAACTGCCATACCTATGATGCACAGGTCCCGCTCCAGCCTATGGATGCAAAGAGCGTTGGTACAAACCTTTCTGCTTCTTTCATCGAAAAATACAAGGATGTTCTCGACCCCGACGGTGACGGATGCGTTGACGTTGCCGGCGGTTTCCACGATGCCGGTGACCACGTTGAGTTTGGTATGCCTGAAAACTATTCAGCCGCTACTCTCGGCTGGGGCTACTATGAATTCCGTGATGCCTATGAAAAGACAGGTCAGGCTGACCACATCGAGACTATCATCCGTTATTTCAACGACTATCTCATGAAGTGTACCTTCCGTGACAAGGACGGCAAGGTCATCGCTCACTGCTATCAGGTAGGCGACGGTGATATCGACCACGCTGTATGGGAGTCTCCTGAAGTTGACTCAATGGCAAGACCTGCATTCTTCCTGACAGTTGACAAGCCGCAGACCGACTATGTTGCTTCTGCCTGCGCTTCACTCGCTATCAACTACCTCAACTTCAAGGACACAGACCCTGAGTATGCTGAAAAGTCACTCGACTATGCCAAGGCTCTCTGGGATTTCTCAAACGAACACGAAAAGGAACTTTCCGACAACGGCGACGGCCCTAAGCAGTATTACGGCTCAAACAAGTGGGAAGATGACTACTGCTGGGCTGCTTCATGGATGTATGAGTGTACAGGAGACAAGACCTATTTTGAACAGGCTGCCGAATATTATGACTACTATGCTCCTTCAGGCTGGTGCTACTGCTGGAACGATATGTGGAGCG
>JAKSQT010000009.1 GCA_024403995.1 Ruminococcus sp. | reverse complement strand
TCCTTCATTACTTCGCATAAAATATTCAAGACTTAATTGGCGGAGCAATAATAATGTCAAGGGCACCTCTAAAAAACCCTTGTGAGAAAAAACAGCTATGTACAGCATCTGCTGCGTCAAGCCCTCTCGTAGTGCGAAAGCACGCCTTCGATGGCTTTTCTTGCATCTACTGTACCTATCTGCTTTTTCTTACTCAAAACGGGTTTTTAGAGGTGCCCTCAATTGAAATGCCGTTATCCGAATACCTTCACGCTACCGCCCGTCTCACCTAAAAAAACGATATATCCGTCTGCGGGCAGATCAATTGTGTTGGCTGCGCCCTTAATGTGTGTGCTGTAAACCGGCTCACGGAATTTGTTATAGACATAAACAGCAGAGTTTTTGGGACGCTCGGCTGTGATAGTCTTTCCTGCCATATCCTGACCGATGCGATACCACTGTGCTTCATCGCTGTTCATTTTAACTTCTTTAATATCAGAATTAAACATAGGAAGTGTATCTACCCGACGCCGGTGTGTTCCGTCACTAAGGTCAAGGCTGACTGACTTGACACCGTCCGAATAGGTATGCTCTGTGATGTTAATGTCATACAGATCTCTGTTTGCACTGCTCGGTGTTGTGGTAAAGAAACGAGCAGTATGCTCGTCGGATATTTTATCTGCCTTTGTCATTCCCAAGCTGTTTTTTGAAAGAACATAGCCCGGAAATGCCTTATCCGTCACCAACCAACTAAATGGACTGTCATAGCTTTGAGATGACCATTTTTCGTTGTATAAAACGAACATAGTCTGTGAAATCTCGTCCCAGCTTTGCTGAACGCTGTCGGGAACCGGGTTTTCCTCAATTTTCTCGCCAGAGTACATACTCTCCTCATGGCTTCCAAGCCCGGGGAATAATATGACCTTATCCGTTCTGAGATAGACTTTGCCGTTCTTTTCCTCAAAATACACGATTTCCCGATCGGAGGTCATCTTTCCGCTGTCACCCACCTTGACAAATCCGCCCTCATCGGTATATCTGAACCTGTCGGGAGAAGAATTGCCCGTGCCTGCATTTTCTTTATACATAAATCCGCTGTCAAAGTATATCCTGCATATTCCGGTTTCGTATACACCGCCCACGCAATACAGACCATCATATTTCTTAAAGCTGTTGGGTACAGTATCAGTCATAGTCGGCTCGGCAGGCGGAATATCACTGACAGTTTTTCCTTGTTCTTCAAGAACAACGTCCATAAGTGCTTCTGCCATAAAACCTGCTATCGTGCTGCTGTCGTTTCCGGCTGTCAGAACTGCACAGCTTATCTGCTCATCCGGAGCAACAAGCAGAAACGAGTGCATATATGTCATATCTCCGCCTTTTCCGCAGACCTTGATATTTTCTTTTTCATATTTGACTTGCTCAACGAAATCCCAGCCCAGACCATAGCCTTCAGCTTTCGGGTCATCGCTCTGTCGGGAACTCATCTGTGATTTTGCCTCATCAGACAGCAGTGTATCATTTCCCGTAAAGAAAGCCGCACCGAAATCTGCCACATCGGAAGCAGAAGCATAAATACCGCCCGGACCTGCCGCCATTTCGTATGGATATTCAACAGGCATAGAACTGTTGTAAAGTGCCGCCCGTAAATCGCCTAAATCACCGTTATATAAAGACCAGGCTGTTCCCGTATGCTCTGCTCCGATTTTTGAAGCGATATTTTCTCTGATATAGTCGGTATAGCTCATACCGCTGACATTTTCCGTGATAAGCTCCAGCAGTAAAAAACCGTAATTTCCGTAGCAGGGATATTCACCCGGATCAGCTTTAAAATGTGCCTCTTTTGTAAATCCAAGAATACTGTCATGCACAAAACTGTCCGTATCTTCGTACAGATAGTGATTGATGCCGTTTCCCATAGCCAGACCGTTGGTGTGATTCATAAGCATACGCACCGTGAGGTTTTTGTAACGCTCATCGTCCATTTCAAATTCGGGGAGGTACTCTGTCACGGGTGCGTCAAGCTTGACCTTCCCCTCGTCCACAAGCTGCATTACCGCCAATGTTGAATACATCTTGCTGATCGAGGCAATGTTGTATATCCTGTCCTGCGAAGTGTTTGTTTCAGTTGTCTGCTCCTGCTGTACCGACTCGGCTTTTACTGTGCTTGCGGCAGACAGGAAAGCAGTTTCGACTATACACAGTAATGATATTGCTGCAATTATCTTTTTCTTCATTGTAGTTCGGCTCCTTTCATTCCGCCATAAGCTCAGTCACGGATATCTTTCTGATTCTGCCTGCACTGATGTATGTAACTGTCAGGCAGAACATTACGAGTGCCGCCGCTGTACCGATGATAAGAACAGGTTTTTCGGGTATGTTCACGCCAAATAAAGCCATCCAGAAGGCTCTCTGAACTTGTATTGAAAGCACTGCGGCAATAGCAGAAGAAATTATCGTGACAGTCAGGATACGCAGAGTTAGCTGCACCATAAGGTCTCTTGAAGTGTAACCCATACTTTTCATGATACCCAGCTCCTTACGCTGTCTTTTTACCGCAGATGCCGCTATGATGCCGAGTATCACCGCTACCACAACGGCTATGAATATCACAGCCCAGAAAGAAATTGTCTTTGTTACTTTTGCTATTGACTCCATTTGCGATCTTGCAAGGTCTTTCATGGAGGACATTTCCTTTATCACAAAACGGCTGCTGTTCCCGCTTATCATGGTATCTCCTATCCTTATGGCATAGTCTGCACCCGTAACATCATACTGCGAAATCAGCTGTGCCATTTTCTCGTCTGCCTTTGCTTTGACACGTTCTTCAAGGCTTCCCTGTACAGACTGCTCGGCTGCCATATCCTGTGCACTTGCACCGTATAAAGCTGTGAGCTTTTCCTCAAATGCAGGACGGTCATTTTCGTTTTTAAGAGTTATCTCAATTATGTTAGGGTGGTCATTCGGACGAATGCGTTTATAGCCCTCATCGGTCATATAGACACTCCAGCCGCTGTTGTTCATGGCATTGGTTATGCCTGTTATGATATAGCTTTTTTCCCCAACATTACTCTTGACGATGATACTGTCACCGATATGGCGGTCTTCCGTCCTTTCTCTCTTGACGGTTATCATGATCTCGTTTTCGTACTCGGGGAAACGTCCTTCTTTAACGTGTATATTCTCTGTAAGGGAAAAATCCTTGTAGACTATTGCTGCCGGGCTTTGAGGGCTGCCCTTGACTTCTACATGGTCTCCGAGCGCACAGTTAAGAAGCACCTTTTCCACATCCGGCATTTGGCGCAGTTCCTCACAGAATGCTTCAGTGTCAACGCCGTTCATCGTCATAATGCTTATATCGGGCATCTCCATTCCCATAACGCTCAGCAGTCCGTCATGACCGTTTTTGAAAAAGTCAAAGAGGTACACGCCAAACATCACGGCTATTCCGGCTGTAATGATACACATACCCATACCGATATTTGAACGCAGATCGTGAACTATTCCTTTAAAAGCAAGACGCATATTTATGCTTTTTTTCAGCTTTTCAAGTGGGAATATGTTCCTGTCGAAGTGATGAGTCTTTATGCCCTTGCGGAAAGCCACAACAGGAGGTATCTTTTTCACTCTTGCAGCTCTTGACAGAGCAAAGAACGTTACCAGCGCAATGATAGCGGCAACAACAATAATAATTCGCAGGATATTTACATCGGTATGTACATCACGGTTTATCATGCCCCTTGTGAGACTGTCCATCACGGGCGAGAAAAATGCCGCCGCTATACCTCCGATAACAGCACCTATACCTCCCGTAAGGACGTATTCACAAGTGTAGGAAAGAGAAAGCTCACGGCTGGTATAGCCAAGTGCCTCCAGTACACCTATCTGCACCATCTGCTGCTCAATATCCTTTGATATTTTGTGCAGTATAAGAAACAGTGCAGATATCATAGTGACAACTGAAATAAATGCACTCATGTACAGGAAAATGTTGAGAAAAGTAGCCTCCTCCTCTCTCTCAGATTCCTTATCAAATGGATACACGATACCTGAGACATACTCGCCTGATATTTCCGAACATTTTTCAAAATATTCTTCAAAGGAGATCTTTTCTTCCGTGTCAAATGCGATCATGCGGTGTTCTTCATAGACTGCGGACAACAGTGACATATCATAATCAGTCAGCACACATTTGAACAGTGTTCTGTCACTGTTGCAAAAGCCGGTATTGTAAAATCCTGCAATGGTAAAGGGATATTCTCTGCCGCCGGAAACAAGCGTGAATGTATCTCCCGCAGAAAATTCGCCCGTTATCTCAAAATACTGCGGCAGCCAGATCGGGTGTGAGAGTTTTTCTGTCTCATCATCGGAAAGTGCTTTCAGCTTCACGAAATCCTCTATTTTACGTTCAGTGCTTTCATCCGTAAATACCATATTATATGCGATACTTTCGCCCTGCTTAGATATTGTCTTTGCGGCGGAACCAACAAGCACAGTGCTTTCACGGACTTCAGTAACATTGTATTCATCCTCCAGTACCTCACGGTATATATCACGGTACTTGCTTTCATCATACAACAGCATAACATCGGCACAGCCCGTTTCCTCAAAGCATTTGTCGAAAGCCTTGTTTATTTCTGTTATGCTGACAAAAAATACCGACATCAGGAATGATGTGATAAGCGTCAGAAAGATGATTGCCGCCGCTTCACGCTTATTTTTCTTCAAATTGAATAATGATAGTCTGAATATCTTCATAATTCACCAGCCCATTCTATCGAGGAACTCCGTCAGCTTTTCACGGCGTACTTTTATATCGTCCTCACCGTATTTCGGCATACGGTGTTCGCCGACAATGCTTCCGTCACGGAGATAGATCACTCTTGTGCCCCTGAGTGCGGTTTTTATATCGTGCGTTACCATGACGATGCTTTGACCGTTTTCATGTACCTGTGTAAAAATGTTGAGAACGTCTTTGCCTGATGCCGAGTTGAGTGACCCCGTCGGCTCGTCTGCAAAAAGTATTTTCGGCTCGTTGACAACAGCCCTTACAATGCCGACTCGCTGTGCCTCGCCGCCCGAAAGCTGATTGGGGTATTTATTTTGCATTTTTTCATCAAGTCCTACTTTATTTAACAGTTCCTTTACTTTCATGATAAGCTCCGGAGAATTTTTCTGCACGACGAATGCACCTGTCAGTACATTGTCAAGCACCGTCTGGTTTTCAATCAGATAGATGCTCTGAAAAACAAAACCGCAGTTGCTGCGTCTGAACACTGCAAGCTGGTCGTTTGAGTAGTTCTGTATCTCGGTATCACCGAAGAATACCTTGCCGAGAGTTGGCTTGTCCATTCCCGAAAGGGCATAGAGCAGAGTAGACTTGCCCGAACCCGAAGCCCCCATGATAATGGTAAAATCTCCCTCCATTATTTCAAGATCGAGGTTTTTGATAACGTGCTGCTGCGTACCGCCGTTGGAAAACGACTTGCAGAGCTTTTCTGTATGTAAAACAGGGATCATATATAACACAACCTTTCAAATACGTTTTGTACCCTATGATTGTATTATACATGATCCCTGAACTTATTTCTTTGTCAGAATCTTGTTAAATTCTTATTTTTTTCTTAAGGCAACACCGCACAAAGAGTGTGCGGCAGAAACGCAGTTAGATTTTTCGTCAGATTGCATAGAAATTTCGCAGGCATACTGTCGTATGTCAAGGAATTTCTGTGTAATATGACGGAAAAGATACAAGTTTATGACGTACAAAGTCGTCAGACGTGCTTTGTGCGGTGTTGCCTTAACTGAGGGGGATAAGCAGCGTGACACTCAGCCCGTTATCGCTTGAAACTGTCAATTCTCCGCCCATTTTATCCATAAGCATTCTGGCGATATACAGTCCTAAACCGCTTCCTTCCTTATCACCGTGATTTTTACCACGATAGAATTTATTTGTGATAAGCTCTATCTCATCATCGGGAACACCTTGTCCGCTGTCGGAAATCGAAACTTCAAGAAATTCGTCCTCGATATGTGAACAAACCTCTATCTGCGTGCCTGCGTATTTGTAAGAATTTGAGAGGATATTGCCGATCACCTGTGAAAGACGTATCTTGTCAATGAGGATCATTCCCTGCGGAATATCGGACATTCGCACAAGTCCTCTGTCATCGTATTTTGAAATGATCTCTGCGATAATCGAGGAATTCTCATCGGTGCAGCTCACCTTGAACTCGCCCAAGTCCTCCAGCGTGGATGAAAACAGGTCACTCACAAGTATATTTATTTCTTCTGCACGTTTGTAAATGTTATTCATCTTCGTGGTCATATCGGGCGTAATAGTAAGCTCTTGCCCTTCGTTCTGCGAGAATACCGCCGTCATCAGCTCCGAGGTAAGTTTGATACCCGTCACGGGCGTTTTCAGGTCATGGGAGAGCGAAGCCACAAGCTCACGCTCCTTTTTCTGCAAGGCAAGCTCTCTATCTTTAGATGCTTTCAGCTCCTCACGCATGATGTCGAAGCTCTCGGAGAATACACCGAACATATTATCCTTGTCCATTTCAAGCGTCTTGTCCAGATCACCTGCCGCCACATAAGATGCAAAATCCTTCATCTTATTAAAGGGAAGTATGACCGCTTTGCGGATATAAGCACCGAATGCCAGCACTGCCGTTATCAGCACAAGACTGCACCCTGCATATATCAGAATGATATTCATACGCAGTTTGTCAAAACGCTTTTCACCGTCTGTCAGGATAACGCTGCCCGTTATCTGATTATTTTCTATAATATAGTTGTATGAGTAATGTTTTTGTATCGCCGTTTCAACGGTCAGCACTTCCGAACGGTCGCTGCGGTTATCAAAAAGCGTATTGCCGTTGATGTCGAGTATGACATACTCCCGTGTCTGTACCGTATCTTCGGACGGAATATCACCTGATGCTACTTTATGCACTATCTCATTGAGCAAGATCACATCGTTACTATCTGTCGGAATTCTGTTCGTATCCGTTATTTTCAACACGGCAAATAATCCGACAGTGAGAAGCAAAAAAAGCAGTATCGCAATTTTGTAATAGCCTTTCATGATACAGTTTCTTCCATCATATAGCCAACACCCCATATCGTCTTGATAAGCTGTGGTTCTTTCGGGTCGGCTTCGATCTTTTCACGCAGGTGACGGATATGCACTGCGATCGTTCCTTCGTTTATGTATTCGTCCTTCCACACATCACGAAGCAGATCGTCCTTTGAAACGACCTTGCCACGTTTCGAGTAAAGATAATACAGCAGTTTGTACTCCAATGCTTTCAGAGTGATTTCTTTACCGTTTGATACAATCTTGTGGATATTGGTATTAAGGTATATATCACCGATGAGCTTCACAAGACCATCATCTGTCTGTGGAACGCTTTGCTTCATGTCGACATTCCCCCTTGTTCTGTCGTACCTTGCTGTCGCCGCTTTGACCTTAGCAAGCAGTACGCTCAAAGTGTAGGGCTTTTTTATGTAATCATCACCGCCGATATTCAAAGCGATAAGCACATCATCATCGCTTGTTCTGGCACTGATAAAGAATATGGGCAAATCATAGTTTTCCCGAATTTTCCTGCAAAGGTCAAATCCCGACTTATCACCGAGATTGATGTCAAGCAGCAGCAGAGATACATCATTTGCATCAAGAAATGCAACAGCATCATCATATGTCGTGACATAGGCAGTTCTGACACCAAACATATTGAAATACTCTGATGTAGCCGTGGCAATCATCTCATCATCGTCTATCATCAGGACTTTGTATTTATCATTATCCATATCTTCTCCCATCTCCCTCCGTTTTGATATCACCGGTGTATTCGGAAATTTTTCTCTTAGACTATTATAACAAACCTTACTCCAAAAGTCAATCTGTCGGCACAAAAGACAGATACCCTGTTTGAGTATCTGTCCCTCTCCCTATTTCTATTCCTGAATCTCCAGCATCATAGTTGCATCGTCCTTGAAGCCGACCTTGTAGGTAGCTCTCATTTCAGATCGCTCACGCAAACAAGTATCCGGTAGAATATATCAATCTGCTCCACGCTAAGTGAATCTTCAAAGGGTATGCAGAGCTTGTTGAACTCAGCGGAGTGGATTTCACCCTGTCTGTAATTGTACATCGCATCGACCATAGATATAAGTCCTTTCATTTATCGCTATATCAGCGGTTTATTGTAAGTTGAAAAAGCTGATTTGGAATTTATATCCATTTGTTTTTTCTATCGTGCAGGGATTTTTTAATGAGCTTTATAAACAAGCCAAAGCCGGTCTCTTTGTTAAGACCGGCTTTTTCGACAGGCTGAAATACCGATACTTCACACAATATGAAGTATCGGTATTTCGTTTTCATAGCTCGCTGTATAGGCCTTTACATAATATTGCTCCACCAACTAAATCTTGAATTTTTCTGCTTGTCCTGAAGAAGAAATTCTGCGTCAGAAAACCTTGAAATACGTAAGTATTCCTGCGGCTTTCTTCCTTGACTTTCTCCTTCATTACTTCGCATAAAATATTCAAGACTTAATTGGCGGAGCAATAGTTGCTGAAAAACTTCTATATTAGTACCGACCTAAATCAGTACTTAACAGGATCGTCAAAGTCATAGATATTTGCAGTTTCATGGTTACGGAATTCGTGCTTTTCATAATAACCTATAAGCTCATTGTTTTCGTCACGTATAGCGACCATGTAAACATCTTTGTTTTCCTTTTCGTTGCGATAGGTATATATCATATTGTGGGAAATATCCTGTCTGAACCATTCGAGGACTTTGTTTATCATTTCATTTGAATGTGGATTATGGCAGTCAAGGAGACTTTTTCCGATAAGTTCAGCTCCGCCTTGGTCGGCATATTTTTTGATAGCCGCATCATTCATGTATACTATTGTATGCTCTTTATCACACAGAACGACAGGGGCTCTGTCAGTATCAAGAACGCTTTTGAAAAATTTGTCAAGCATAATATCCTCCTAAAAATAAAGGCAACACCTTTCAGCATTGCCTTTGTATGTTTATTCAAGAACAGGCATGAATGCAAGAGCGCCGAGCTTTTCAGCCTTAGCCTTTGCCTCTGCGAATGTAAGTTCATTATTTATAACGAATGACATTCCGTCATCGTGGTTATATGCCTCAACGCCTTCAACAGCGCTGTCAGACGGAACACGGAAATACCAGCGTGACTTATAGCTGTCAACGTTTTCAACGAACGAATTGTCGGAAGCAGACTCCCAGCTCTGTGAGAAAACAGTAACGTTATGTTTAACAGCTTCAATAACATCGCCGAGAACAGCACTTGCAGTAGGGAATTTGCCTGCGCCTCTGCCGTAGAACATAGTCTGGTCGATACCGTCACCGTATACGAGAACTGAGTTGAATACGTCGTTAACTCCTGACATGATGTTGTCGTATGAAACAAGTGTAGGCATTACACACGGGAGAATATTTCCGTTATCAAGTTTTGTAACGGAAGCCACAAGCTTTATAGCATAGCCGAGAACATCAGCGGCAGCAACGTCGCAGAGTTCGACCTGAGAAATACCCTTTGTGTAGACACTTGACGGATAAACGTGTTTTCCGAAAACGAGAGATGAGATTATGCAAATCTTGCGGCAGGCATCATGACCTTCGATATCGGCAGTCGGGTCTTTTTCGGCATAGCCAAGCTCCTGAGCGAGTTTGAGTGCATCAGCAAACGGCATATTGTCATTGTACATTTTTGTGAGGATAAAGTTTGTTGTGCCGTTGAGGATACCTGCGACCTTTGTAATGTCGTTTGCGGCGAGGCATCTGTGAAGCGGTCTGATTATCGGGATAGCGCCGCCAACGCTTGCCTCAAAGAAGAAGTTGCAGTTATGTTCTTTTGCAGTTTTAAGAAGGATATCACCTTTTTCGGCAACAAGCTCCTTATTCGATGTGGAAACGCTTTTGCCCTTTTCGAGACATGACTTTACAAAAGTGAATGCAGGTTCAACGCCGCCCATACATTCTGCAACAGAAGTAACCTCGTCATCATTGAGAATATCGTTGAAATCCTTAGTGAATTTATCTGCATAAGGAGAATCAGGAAAATCTCTTAAATCGAGGATATATTTTACATCCATTTCGGTTCCGGCACGTTTTTCGATACTCTTTTTGTTCTTATAGAAAAGCTCGACAACGCCCGAACCTACAACACCATGACCTAACACTGCGAATTTGACTGACATAAAATAAGACCTCCGTAAATTACTCGGCAGACAGTATCTTGACTTCAAGAACGCCGTCGAGTTCTGTAATTGAATTTAAGCCGGCAAGCTGGTTGCCGGAGCTGTCTGAAAGTCTCAGGGAAATATTGACCTGAGCAGCGCCGTCAACGGGAATAGACTGGTTAACGGTCAGAATATTTGCATTCAGACTATGAATAAACACAAGAACGCTTGAAAGCACTCCGGGGGAATCGTTCAGAAGAAGGTAAAGGTTTACGATCTTCTGAGTGAACAATTCCTCATATGAGAAAACGCAGTCCTTGTATTTGTAATAGGCACTTCTTGAAATGCCGACTCTTTTGCAGGCGGAAACGAAGCTTTTTTCGCCTTTCTGAGCCATAAGCTTTTTTACTTCGAGAACTTTTGTGAAAACATCGGGAAGTATTCTTGAATCGGCAACTATCAGCTGTGATTTAGTATCCATAGAAATAAACCTCGGATAAAAAGTGCGGAGACTTATACGGGAGAAAAAGCTCCCGAATGAAAAAATCGTCCGCCTGTGGTGAACAATTGTACATTACTTAATTACTATACCACGTTTGACGTGATTTGTCAAGGGCAAAAAAAGGCAATGCGGCAATTTGTACAAAGTATATAAAAAACCCCAGAACTATATAAAAAACCGTTTTCACAAAAATTCATATGGGCAGCTATGCACAGTATCTGCTGCGTCAAGCCCTCTCGTAGTGCGAAAGCTCGCCTTCGATGGCTTTTCTTGCATCTACTGTACCTATCTGCATTTTCTTACTCAAAACGGGTTTTTAGAAATCCCCTACAGCTTATGAAAACAGATCTCATTTTACAGAAAACACCTCACACACCACAAAGCCGTCAGGCGTGATGTGTGAGGTGTTCCATTAAAATAAAGAATGGATATATATAAACAGGTGTTGTCAGGAAATTATATCTTTCTCATTATTTTTACAGGAAACGCTGTCAAAAAGCATGGAACACGAAACATATTTACCCGAAAAATAGGTATCTGAATGGGTATCGAGAAGCATACGGCTGATACTCAAAACGGTACTGTATTTTTTGGTGTTTCTTGTATTTACGCATTTTGAAAACTCGTTAGCAATATTTGCAGGTTTTCTTACATCGTCGAGGTAAGCCGTGACCTGTCTGAGAAGATGAGAACTGTGCGGATCATCCGTTATTTTGATAAGCTTTGAAGCCGCCGCTTTCATGAGGCGGTTTTCTGCACGGTCGGGACTGAAAATGTCATGCCTTACATAGATTCTTTCACGGTGCAGGAGATTAATTCTGTTATTTTCGGAAAAGAGGATCTTTCCCTGAACCGTGTTGAGATTTTCTTCAATTGCGGAATATTGGGAAAGAACGCCGCTTTTTATTATCTTCATGCTCTCACGGGCAAAAACAGAGATCATATTCTCCATAAAGCTTGCTTCATAATTGAAAAAATTGTCGTCAAACTCAAAACCGCACCTGTTGCAGAATTCCATGAACAGAAGCTTTTGGGCATTCTTTTTTTCCTTATCATACTTTGGAATGATATCAATGACAGAACCGTCGATAAGCTTGATGAAACCGCAGTAAGAGCCTGACACAATAAACTTTCTGTCATTTTCCTGTTGAGAGACAACAGCCATTTTGTTACGCATCTGACAGCATTCCGCAAATTCGTCAAGCATTTCATACTGTGCGCTATATTCGGGTGTTAGTTCGATTATTTTTTCATTGACCGGTACCGAGATCTGTATTTTGTTCATTTTTTGCTCCGTTCAATCAGGAATTTATCTTGTAAATATTAATGAAATCCTCTTTGCTCCATTTCTGTGGATTTCCAAGACGGTACAGTTTTTGTCCCGAATCGAAGCGCCTTATATATTTTGGAGAAATACATTCGATAAACTTGTTTTCATCATTTAAAATAAGTTTGATCTTTTCATAGTCATCGAAGAAATACTCCTGAAGCAGAGGGATTATTTTGGAATCAAAGACGTTTCTCAGCTCGTCCAGTGTTGTGATTGAGCCATTTTTCCTCATGAAATAAGCATGACCTATAGCGTGTTCACGGTCATAGTAGTATTCAATACGCTCATTGATTGCAGTAAGAAGTTCATTCAGGTCAACACCGGCACAATTTCCGAGAAGTTCGGGCTTAGGCATCATCTCAATGAAGTCAAAACGTCTGCGGAGGGCGGTATCAAGCATTGCAATGGAACGGTCGGCAGTATTCATAGTTCCGAGAATGTAAAGATTTGGCGGAACAGCAAATTGTGCCTGAGAATAAGGGAGAATAGCGGGTGTTCCACGTTTCGATTCTTCTATAAGGGTGATAAGTTCACCAAAAATTCTTGAAATATTACCTCTGTTAATTTCATCGATTATTGATACATAATTCTTGAAAGGACTCATAGAAGCTGTTTCGCAGAGGGATTTGAAAACGCCGTTGAATACACGGTAAACAATTGTCGTATCAGCATGGGCAACGCTTGTTTCGTGGCCGTACTTGTCAACAACAACAGGGCGGATGCCTTCAACGAATTCCTCATAGCTGTATGCCTGATGGAATGTCGTGAACTTTATCTGACCTGACGTGATATACTGTTCGTATCTTTCCTTGATGTCGGCATAGTTTTCATCTTTTGGGAGTTTTTTTCCTTCAACAAGTTCGACCGCATATCTGATAACATTGTAGGTTTTGCCTGTTCCGGGAGGACCGTACAATATCTGATTCAGAGGAGCATTAAAAGAGGCTCTTGCTTTATGAGTAGCGATCTTGATCGTTTTTCTTTCGGGTGCGGTTTCAGGTTTTGTAATGGCTATCTTAGAAAAGTTTTCTTTTGCGGTGTTTTCTTTGCGGGCGGTTTCCGAAACAGAATTTTCGTGAGCAGAGTCATCCTTTTCGTTTTCTTTTTCTTTTTCTCTTTTTTCCTTTTCAATAAGTTCCCATGAATATAAATCGAGAATTCTCATACTTTTGAATTTAAAGTTAGCGTCTCTGAATTCCTTGATCTTTCGAGTGTTGAAAATGTATTTTCTTACATCGTCAACATCGGCAAGCTTTAAACCCAATTTTTCATAGAAATTTCTGCATACTTCGGAATTATTGATGATCGGGAAGGTAAACGGCTTGATACAGTGGAGTATCCTTGAGACCATGTCTATGGTTATACCTGCGTTTCTAATTCGGTCATTGAGCATTTTCTGAGTGCAGATGTACATAGGTTCATCGTCATCAAGGTCGGAAACAGTTGTGCAGATATTGATAAAAAGCTGAACTGCTCCGGCGTCCTTAGCGATCTCTGTATCTCTGAATGAAACGATCGTATTCAGAGCAGCTGCTTCTTCCTCGGTCACAATATGAGTAAAAAGCTTTCTTGCGCCGACAGACCACCAACTGTCAATATTTCTTTCGAGGCTCATCTTGTCATTAAAAAGAAGGTGGGTCTTTTTGATATAATTTTTTTTGGCATTGTCACTTGTTTCCCATAATCCAAGCGACAGAAAATAAAGCAGTTCAAGGTCGTTGTAATCGATAATACTTGTTTTTTTAAGCTTTGAATAGCAAAAAACTGCACTTTTTACCGAATTGTGGGTCCCATCGAATTCGTCAGAGTATATTTCGTTTTTGCGTTTGAGTTCGTCAATGATCTGAGTTTTGTTCATAGTATCATGCTGCCTTTCAATAATATTGTTCTTTAAGATTTTGCTATGACCCATCGATATTATCCTGTTATTATTGTACCATTGTAAGAAACAAATGTCAACCACCTTTGTATATTTTACACATTATTAACAATATAGTATACAGGGTTAATATTTGTATATTTTAATGACACATTATTGCATAAAAAACTCCCACAGCAGTTATATTTTCTGCTGTGGGAGTTTTTTCGGGATGAATTGAATTGAGGGCACCTCTAAAAAACCCTTCTGAGAAAAAGCAGCTATGCACAGCATCTGCTGCGTCAAGCCCTCCCAGAGTGCGAAAGCACGCCTTCGATGGCTTTTCTTGCATCTGCTGTACCTAACTGCTTTTCCTTACTCAAAACGGGTTTTTAGAGGTGCCCATAACGTCGTTGTCAACTCTGACAGCCAGTCCCATATCATCATAAAATGGTCCAAGATCCGTAGTAAGGATCACAGCTTCTTCAATGCAGCTGACATCACGTCATATTACAGAAATAAAAACTCCCGATATATAGCGGCTTATAAAAGCGATCGTCTATATATCGGGATTTGTCTTTCAGTGCGGGTGACAGGACTTGAACCTGCACACCTTTCGGCACAAGAACCTAAATCTTGCGTGTCTGCCAGTTTCACCACACCCGCATATGTTTTTCAATATTCGGCGCTGATACTGTTTACAATATCAGCGCCATAAATATTTTAGTTTTTATGTGCAAAGTAAGCACCCTGATTTTGAAGCGCATTAAGTGCTTTCAGGGCATCGGCTTCATTATTGGCACTTTTCTGCTGTGCCGGTTTAGAATTCTGTGCAGAAGCCTGCGGCTGTTTTGCCGACTGCTGGACAGGTCTTGCATTTTGCTGCGGAACATTCTGCATCGGCTGAACGGGTCTTGTATTCTGCATTGGCTGAACCGGTTTCACATTCTGCTGAGGTACATTCTGTAAAGGCTGTACCGGCTTTGTATTCTGCTGAGGAATGTTCTGAGTCTGAGCAGCTTTAGCAGCGGCAGCTTTCTGTGCGGCTTCACGTGAAATTCTTTCCTGAGCTTCACGGGCGGCTTTTTCCTGAGCCTCTCTTTCGGCTTTTTCGGCGGCTTCACGGGCGGCTTTTTCCTGAGCCTCTCTTGCAGCCTTTTCGGCAGCTTCACGGGCGGCTTTCTCCTGAGCCTCTCTTGCAGCCTTTTCGGCAGCTTCACGGGCGGCTTTCTCCTGAGCCTCTCTTTCGGCTTTTTCGGCAGCTTCACGGGCGGCTTTTTCCTGAGCCTCTCTTTCGGCTTTTTCGGCAGCTTCACGGACAGCTTTTTCTTCTGCCTCCTTAGCAGCCTTTTCGGCAGCTTCACGAGCGGCTTTTTCTTCGGCAGCCTTGCTTGCTGTCTGATCCTCGGCTTCCTTTTCGTCACGGTCGCCCTTGGACTCGATATAGATATCCTCGTTGGCTATGCTTCCAACAAATTTAAGCTGTTTTACAGGTATTCTTTTTAAAGGTGAGTAGACAAATTTACTGCATGAATAATTCTGGTCAAGAAGTCCTCTTTTTTCACAGAGAACCTTATTTCCGTCTTTTGTACGCTTACCAAAATGGCAGTAGTCGCATTTAGGCGTTATCTGCTTATCAAAATATTTAGCACCGCCTGAAAAAATTGAGAATAAACCCATTGATTATCACCTCATGAATAAATCTGAATATAATTATAACATAGAAATAATGATTTGTCCAGTAAATTTTCAAATAAATTATGAAATTTAATATTTATTGCTGTGCTTTGTTTAGGATGCACAAATTATACAATAAAATATTATGCAATAATGAAAAATATTATAAATAAATTCTGGCATTGTTGACTTAATTAAATTGCGGAGTTATAATTAGATCAGCGGACATCAGGATTTATTCTGCTGTTGGTGATTTATCAGGCTCGGTTTCGGATATCGGGGTATTTTCCTCAATGTCGGATAGCGGTCATTTTTATGCCGTTGATATATTTTGCTTATAGCGTGCAGGACAAAAGATTGTCATTCTGCACAGGTATATTCAAGGCATTATTTCAGGGTAATTCTGTCCGTCCGCATGGGCAGTTTTTTTATACCGTGATATTACTCGGGAGGTCTTATGGAAGATAAGCGAATTGCCGTGGCTGCCGTAGTTGTTGATGAACCCGGAGCCGTTGGCGAGGTCAACAGTGTTCTTCATGAATTCAGTTCAATTATAATCGGAAGAATGGGAATACCTTACAGGGACAAAGGTGTTTCGGTCATTTCTGTTGCGGTTGATGCTGAACCGGATGTAATAAGCAATCTCACAGGCAGACTCGGAAGAATTGAAGGAGTATCGGTAAAAGCTGCAATTTCTAAGAAATGAGGAAACGTTAATGTACGACGTAAGATCTTTGAATGCAGACGAGTTCATCAATGATGAGGAGATCAGGGCTACTCTTGAGTATGCCGAAAAGAATAAGGACAATATTGCCCTTATTGAGGAAATACTTGAAAAGGCACGTCCGAAAAAGACAGGCAGGGGAGTTGAATGTGCAGGTCTTTCGCACAGGGATGCAAGTGTACTTTTAGCTTGTACCGATAAGGCAATGACAGAAAAGATATATGCTCTTGCCAAGGAGATAAAAGAGGCATTCTACGGCGACAGAATTGTAATGTTTGCACCGCTTTACCTTTCAAACTATTGTGTGAATAAGTGCGTTTACTGCCCTTATCACCGACAGAATAAAGAGATCCCACGCAAAAAGCTCACTCAGGATGAAGTACGTGAGGAAGTCATCGCCCTTCAGGATATGGGACACAAGAGACTTGCTGTCGAGGCAGGAGAAGACCCCGTAAACAATCCGATAGAGTATATCCTTGACTGCATAAAGACGATCTATTCCGTAAAGCACAAGAATGGTGCAATAAGACGAGTAAACGTGAACATTGCCGCTACGACCGTGGAAAACTACCGTAAGCTTAAAGATGCCGGCATCGGAACATATATCCTGTTTCAGGAGACATATCACAAGGAAAGCTATGAAAAGCTCCATCCGGCAGGGCCAAAGCACAATTATGCATATCATACCGAGGCAATGGACAGAGCTATGGACGGCGGCATCGATGATGTCGGACTTGGCGTTCTCTTCGGACTTGATTTATATAAGTATGAATTTGCAGGACTTCTCATGCACGCCGAGCATCTTGAAGCGGTTCACGGCGTAGGCCCGCATACTATAAGCGTGCCGAGAGTAAAGAGGGCATCAGACATTGATCCGAGCGTTTTTGACAACGGCATCGATGACGATACATTTGCTAAAATAATTGCCTGCATAAGAATAGCAGTTCCGTATACAGGCATGATAATTTCCACAAGAGAGAACGAGACCTGCCGTGACAAGGTGCTCGGACTCGGCATATCACAGATATCAGGCGGTTCAAGAACGTCGGTAGGCGGCTATGCAGGCTATTCCGCAGACGAAAGACCTCATGATACCGAGCAGTTTGACGTATCAGACCAGCGTTCTCTTGACGAAGTTGTAAAGTGGCTCATGGACGGCGGATATATCCCGTCATTCTGCACAGCCTGTTACCGTGAGGGACGCACAGGCGACAGATTTATGGCACTTTGCAAAGTCGGACAGATACAGAACTGCTGTCACCCGAATGCACTTATGACATTGCAGGAATATCTCTGCGACTATGCATCTCCTGAAACAAGAGCAGTCGGTGAAGCACTTATTGCCCGTGAGATACGGAAAGTGCCTGACGAAAAGCGCAGACAGAGAGCAATTGAATATCTTGACGAAATAAAGAACGGAGGCAAGAGAGACTTCCGGTTCTGATAAGGAGCGGATATATGAAACTTGATTTTGATAACAAAGAATATCTTTTCGGTACGAAGTCTTATCCTGATACGTCTGAAAGAAATGAAATGCTTGAAAGACTGAAAGCCGTCCGTGCTGAAAATATCGGTATGGCAGGCAAAAAAGACGGCATGAAGGTAACACTGGTAACTGTCATTCTGTTTGTCCTCATGGTATTGTGTTTCATTTTTGTCATAGGCGGCATATTCAGGGCGGCACTTGCTGTGATGGGTATATTTTTTACTATTGTAGGTCTGATGATACTTATGGATAATATTGATGACAAGACAGACAATTCCCTTGTCAGCAGCCGGATATTCAGCGTACCATTCCTTTCAACAGGCATTCTGCTCATAATATGCGGCATTACCGATGCGAATGAAAATCTTCTCATGATGTTTTTCGGCTTTGTGTTCCTGTTTGTCTCGTCTGTATTTTTCAGCAGATTTGCACAGCAGTATGCAGCAACACACCTTACGCCGAATGCGGAGGTTGTCGGCTATGTCTGGAAGGCAAGCGATGCCGATGCTCCCATGCCGTTTCTTGTGGGGACACCGCTGTTTGAGTTCAATCTTTACGGCGAGCTGTACAGGGCGTTTGACCCGAAGTACATGAATACAATAATTAAGGAAAAAACGGGCGAGAGATGTGTTATCAAGATCGACAGGAATGATCCTTATAAAATAAGATGTATCACGAAGGTCAGCGAAGAAGAAAACATAAATTCCGTGTTTATACTTTTCGGCTGTCTGAGCGGACTTCCCGGGATATTTCTGCTGCTTAGCCCTTTGTTCTTCTGATTTTCACATACATTTCATTTGACAAAGCATTGATGATGTGATAAAATAAAAAAACAGGAAATTTCCTGAAAAAATCAAGGCGGCATCGTAAGCGGAAATTTGTCCGAACAAGTTCCGGGAAAAACAGTGCTGCCGGAAACAGAGGGACAATAAATATGTGTAATTTTATCAATAGTCTTTTAATTCTTGCTGCCGCTGTTCCTCATACAGGCGACAATTTTCCAAAGGGAATACTGATCGCAGTTATTGTAATTGCGGTTATTGCTGCGATAGTTACGACAATTTTATCGAAAAAACAAAAGTAATTTCCGAAAGCTCCTCCGCATATACTTATCTGATTAAGTATGCGGAGGGATTTTTTTGCTTTGTACACTTGAAGAATTGCGCCGGAAGGAAGTTATCGACATCTCAACGGGCGAGAGGCTCGGATATATTGATGATATTGAGATAGATACCGCTTCCGGCACAGTAGAGAAAATCATGATCTATGGAAGCAAAGGTATTTTCGGACTGTTCGGAAAAGAAGAGGATGTCATTATAAACTGCCACGATATCAAAGTGATAGGCAGCGATGTTATTCTTGCGGAACGGAAAAATATGGAGAATGGTGCAGAATGGACAAAAATTTAAAAAAGAGGTTCCGAAAGTCTGTTAAGGTAAACAGTGACAAAATACTTGATTTTTTTTGTATGAAATGATATAATAGTTAAGCAATTCGCACGTCGGTGCTTTTGAGGATTGGTGCGCTGCAAGGCGTTGTCCCCAAGCCAAGCCCGTCGGAGGATTAATTTTATAACCAATTTAAGGAGGACTACACCATGGGAGTAGTATCAATGAAACAGCTTCTTGAAGCAGGCGTTCACTTCGGACACCAGACAAGAAGATGGAACCCGAAAATGGCACCATACATTTTCACAGAAAGAAACGGCATTTACATCATCGACCTTCAGAAAACAGTTAAGAAGCTTGAAGATGCTTATATGTTCGTTCGTGACATCGCAGCAGAAGGCGGCGAAGTACTTTTCGTAGGTACTAAGAAGCAGGCTGGCGATTCAGTTAAGGAAGAAGCTACAAGAGCAGGCGCACACTATGTTAACGCAAGATGGCTCGGCGGTATGCTCACAAACTTCAAGACGATCCAGACAAGAATTAAGAGACTTGAACAGCTTCACACAATGGAAGAAGACGGCACATTCGCACTTCTCCCTAAAAAGGAAGTTGTTAAGCTCAACCTTGAAATAGAGAAGCTCGAAAAGTTCCTCGGCGGTATCAAGAACATGAAGAAGCTCCCAGCAGCTCTCTTTATCGTTGACCCACGCAAGGAAAAGATCGCTGTTGCAGAAGCTAAGAAGCTTAACATCCCGATCGTTGCTATCGTTGATACAAACTGCGATCCTGATGAAGTTGACTACGTTATCCCGGGTAACGATGACGCTATCAGAGCAGTTAAGCTCATCGCAGGCGCTATCGCTAACGCTGTAATCGAAGGCAGACAGGGCAGTGATGTTACCGAGGAAGCTCAGGAAGCTGCAGAAGAAGCTGCTGCTGAAGAAACAGCAGAGGATGCTGAATAATTCAATGAAATCAAAGGGCTGCTGCCGTTTTTGCGGCAGCCCTGTATCATATACTCAACCTAAAACATAATATTGGAGGTAATTACAATGGGAAAGGTTTCCGTTGCAGAAATTAAGGAACTTATGAAGTCTACTGGCGTTGGCATGATGGACTGCAAAAAGGCTCTCGAAGAAAATGACGGCGATATGGACAAGGCTATCGAATTCCTCAGAGAAAAAGGTCTTGCTACACAGGCTAAGAAGAGCAGCAGAGCAGCAGCAGAAGGTGTTGTTACAGCAGTTGTTAACGGCAATGTAGGTGTTCTTCTTGAAGTAAACACAGAAACAGACTTTGCTGCAAATACTGATGATGTAAGAAACTTCGTAAGTGCAGTTGCAAATACGATCGTTGAAAAGAACCCGGCTGACGTTGAAGCACTCAAGGCTGAAACAATCAGCGGTGGTTCAAATACAGTTGCCGAGGCTCTTACAGAGCTTGCAGGCATGAAGATCAGAGAAAACATCGTTATCCGTCGTTTCGTAAGATTTGAAGGCGTTCTTGCTTCATACATCCACAACGGCGGCAGCATCGGCGTTCTCGTTAAGCTTGATACAGAGCTTTCAGCAGATCAGGTTGCTGCGATCGGTAAGGATGTAGCAATGCAGTCGGCAGCTCTTAATGCTCCGTACCTCTGCCGTGAACAGGTTCCTGCAGAAGTTCTCGACAAGGAAAAGGAGATCATTCTTGCTCAGATGGCAGAAGATCCTAAGATGGCAAGCAAGCCGGAACAGGTTCGTGCCAAGATCGCTGAGGGCAAGGTCGGCAAGTACTACAGCGAAAATTGTCTCCTCGAGCAGTCATTTGTTAAGGATGACAAGCTCACTGTTCAGGGATATGTAGATGCAGAAGCTAAGAAGCTCGGCGGTTCGATCAAGGTTACTGAGGTTGTACGTTTCGAGAGAGGCGAAGGCATCGAGAAGAAGGAAGATAATCTTGCAGACGAAGTTGCAAAGATGATGACTAAGTAATTCGTAATTTACACCGGGCAGCATAGTTCCTTCTACGCTGCCCGTTTCTTTTCAGGAGGTTAAGGTTTATATGAGCAGAATAAAATCAACTATCAGCGCACTGCCGCTTGTATTCGTGATACTCGGCGTGGCAATGGCAATCGGCGGTTTCAAGAACTTTACTATTTTCATGAGCGGAAATGTTGTCAACATTAACGAATCCACAGTCTCTGATTTTGATAAGGAGGCAATGGCTGAGGGCAATATCACTTTTGTTTACGGCCCTTTTGCAGTTCTTGAAACATCACATAAGACATACGGCATTACTACTTCGACTAGTGAGACAAATTACTATATTGTCGGCAATTTTGATCAGAAAACATATCAGAAATATTTTGAAGATGAAGAAGAAGTCGACATGAGCTACATGATACTTCAGGTCAGTGACGAAGCTTTGCAGAAGCGTCTTGACAGCGCTGCAAAAGAGTGGATATCATTCCTTACATATACGGGAAATTCAGATATGCCGCCGCAGGTAAGCATCAATATCAAGGGTATGTTCATAAAGACAAGTGATGATGTTGAGTTTGAAGAATATTATCAGGATGCAAGGGAAGACCTTGAAAATGTAGGCATTAGTGCTTCACAGTATGCGAAAATGACTCTCAGAAACGGCGAGTTGACCGCAGCCAGAGCTTACGGAACATTTTTCGGCGGAATCGGACTTGCTGTTTTAGGCATTGTTATTCTGATTATTTGTATAAGAATAAGAAAGAAAAATGCTGCTGCTCAGTGGTAAGCTGACGAAATTGACAAAATATTACAAACTAAATTGGTAAAAAACGCCTGAGATTTTGTGAAATGGCAACAAAATCTTGGGCGTTTTGTGATATATCATTTACTTGCGTACAAATCCCAAATATGTTATAATATAAATATTAGATATTATGCTCAATAATGGGGTAAAGGTTATGAATACAAAAATTTCCGCACTTGCAGAAACTATAGGAAAGGTTATCGTCGGTAAGGATGATACTGTTATCCGTCTTATTTCTGCACTGCTCTGTGAAGGTCATGTTCTTCTTGAAGATGTCCCCGGAGTAGGAAAAACACAGCTGATCACAGCTCTCAGCCGCTCGATCGGCGGTAAATTCAACCGCATTCAGCTTACACCTGATGTAATGCCGTCGGATATCGCAGGATTTTCAATGCTCGATTCCAAGTCAGGCGATTTTATTTACCGTGACGGCGCAATTATGTGTAATTTTCTGCTTGCTGACGAGATAAACCGTGCTTCACCAAAAGTACAGTCGGCTCTGCTTGAAGCTATGGAGGAACGTCAGGTAAGTCTTGACGGCGTAACCCATGAGCTGCCGAAGCCGTTTCTTGTAATGGCTACACAAAATCCCGTTGAAACATATGGTACCTTCCACCTTCCTGAGGCGCAGATGGACAGATTTTTCATGAAGCTGTCCATGGGATATCCGTCACTTGAGGAAGAAATGAAAATTCTCGACAGAACCGAAAAGTACAATCCTATACAAAATATTACAGAAGCCGTCATGAGCGTGGATGACATTATTTCCATGCAGAATGACGTAAAGAATATACGTGTTACCGATGCCGTAAAGGAGTATATCGTAAAGATCACGTCGGCTACCCGTGAGGACAGAAATACCGTTCTCGGAATAAGTCCGAGAGGAAGTATTGCACTGTATAAAGCTTCAAAGGCTTTTGCATACATATATGACAGGGATTATGTAACTCCCGATGATGTAAAAAATACGGCAGTTTCGGTTTTATCGCACAGAATAATACTTTCACCGCAGGGAAAGACTGCTTTCAGCACTCCTGAAAGATATGTTGAGTCAGTCCTCAGAAGCTGCGATGTGCCGGCAATGAAGTAATATGATAGAGAAATTCAAATATGCCGTCAGCGCTCTTGCTGTAGCCTTTCTTGTCTATATTTTCACATTCTATGTTGACGGTGAAATGGGAATGATACTTATTGCATTCGTGCTTGGTGCGCCGCTTATTTCACTCGCCCTTGTGCTGTATGCAAGAAAGAATATTAAAGTTTCGTTCAACTGCGATGCTTACGTCAAAAAAGGAAATAAACTGAAAGTGACGGTCAATGTTGAAAAAAAGAACATGATCCCTTTCCCTTTCATAGAAATAAAGCCTTTTGCATCGGATGTATTCATTCCCGACAACAAAATATACCGTTTTTCCATGTTTAATGCAGGAAAGAGTAAATTTGACTTTGAGCTTGCTGCAAATGTGGGAGGTCACGGAGAAGTCGGAATAAGCGAGATCTGGTCAAGCGGTTTTCTTGGTTTTATGAGATTTAAGATCAAGGACTGCGTTCCTGAAAATTTCTCAGTGGGTGTTATCCCGGAAATTCCCGATGTCAAGGCATCTTCGGCACTTGTACGTTCGATAGCAAATGTTGTCGCCACAAGTGAAAATGATGAGGACAATGATACGGCAATGCTGTATACTTCAAATACAGTTCCGGGTTACGAACATCGTGAATATATACAGGGTGATGCACTGAAACGCATCAACTGGAAGCTCTCAACCAAAAAATCAAAGCTGATGGTTCGTCTTGACGAGGCGGCTGCATCTGTTCAGCCTGTAGTCGTTCTTGACCTTTACAGACCTGATACGCTCCCGATCGAAAATGCAATACGTGTTGAGGAGCGCATTATCTGCTCGGTTTTCGGCTTGATGGAGGCGCTCGTCAAACAGGGCGTTGCAAGCACTTTCCTTTTCAGAAGCAATTCCGGAGAAGTAGTTTCCGAAAATATTGATGACCCTGACTATATTCCGCAGGTCCTTCTCAAAGTTCTTGATGTAAAGATCGAGAACAACACACGAATAGATATCAGACATTTTTCAGGCTCGGTATGTGCCCTTATAGCGGCAACCACAGATGCAGGCGAAGGCTTTGAAGCCATTACTTCATCTGTCGGCGAATGTGAGAATATTACCATAATCGGTGAGTCACTGAGAGCCAAAAATTCAACTTCTTATCCGCTCTGGTATCTTGATGAAGACAATAACTTTAAGATGGTATGATTATGCATGATACTGAAACTAAAAGTACCGGAAAATTTTTTCTGAAAACGTGCCTTGACCCGGTGCTGCTCTATACAGCGGTGGTCATGGCGGCTCTGATGTATCATTACCGCAGCGGCCTTGCAATAGTTTATGGTATTGTTTCATATATTGCCGGATGGCTGGTTTTCAGAATATTTGATTTTGTGAACAAACACAAATTTCTTGGTGCAATTGCGTACGGTCTGACCGGGATACTTGTTCTTGCTGCAACAGGCTATGTTGTCAGATTAGGAGAGAGAGATTATCCTATCCCGTTCTGGCTCTGGTTCATAACTCCGCAGGATTCACTTGAATATAACAAATGGTTCACGGTTGCGATATATCTGCTGTTTTTCATGTTCATGGCTTCGGCTGTCTACTATTTCACAAAGGTAAGATATCGTATTTTCATGAACTTCCTTTTATTCATTATTCCGTTCGCCATTTACGGCAAGGAATATGAGAAAATGCCGACAATATACATAATTCTGCTTGCAGTCGGTTATATAATACTGATGATCGAATACAGGCAGCTTCAGAATAACGACAAAACCGTTATCGTCAACAAAAACAGCATATGGAAGCCGATTGCAGTCTATACTGCGGTTTTTGCGGGTGTAGCAGCCATTGTTCCGAAGCCTCAGGTTGAAGCCGACAGAACCTATATAGAAACCCTTATGAATGCTGATGCATTTACTGACCGACTGAATAAAATGCTTGATGTTTTCCGTGAAACTACGGATAACAACTATTTCAGTGCAGGTTCAGGCAGAACGCTTATTCTGGTTGGTGAATCAGTTGAACCGCTGAAAATAAAGACAGCTACGTTTACTACTTATGACTTTGACAAAGATTCATGGTCTGTAGAAGAACCGGATAAGGATTTTGAGTGGATAGACAAAGAAAAATACAAGATATCAGCCCCCGCCTCATGCTTGCAGGCTTATCTTGCAGCAGCCGGGCTTGATGAAAATTTTGCTGAAAAATACGGATTTTCCGATTTTGCTGATGTTGAACCGGAAATGCCGCCTACAAGAGACTGCTCAATATATTTAGCACGCAGTACCGTTTATGTTCCTGTTCCTGAGAGAGCGCTTTCAATGGAAAGCACTGAATACAGGGGCGACATTTCGGCTACTACCGCAGGTGTATTGAGTTCAGGCAAAAATAGTTTTGACCCCGGATGCAAGTTTACTTTTAAATATGCAGTAGACGATTTCATGAATCTCGGCAGAAATAAGGAAATGTCAGATGCTCTTTGCTGTGTCGATTACGATGCCATGTCAGAAGAAGCTATGGATATTCTTGACGAGCATCATGTTGAAGATGTAAAGTATACGGATTATTACAATGTCCTCTATGAAGAAAGGGAAAACTTTCTTCAATATGAAGATCTTTACCTTGATTATGATGATAATGAAAAAATCAAGCAGCTTGCAGATGAACTTACACAAGGCATCAGTTCCGACTATGAAAAGGCAAAGATATTTGAACGCTATTTCTATGAAAATAATTATATATATGATCTGAAGTATAAGAAAGCTTCCTCAGAAAACGCTGAGACATTTATTTTCTCAACAAAGACAGGTGTATGCTATGAGTATGCCACAGCCATGATAATGCTTTCAAGGGCGGCTGGTATTCCTGCACGTTTCTGTGAAGGATACAGTATGTCAGAACCATTTGACAGCGAAAGATTTTATCGTGGCAAAGCAAATCTTTCAGCATCCTCAAAGGATGCTCACGGCTTCCCTGAGCTTTATATAAAGGGCTACGGCTGGATGACTTTCGAGCCGACTCTTACTGACAATGTCAGCGGCAGCGATAATGTCAGTGCTACAAACTTGCTTGCAAGGGCAGGCATGATCATCCTCGTTGTATTACTTCTTATTCTTGGTGTTGCGAAGCTGTATCCGAGAATATCGCACAGGGTATTCCTTGTTTTGTGCAGGAAAAAATCTCCTTCCGAAACAGCGGCAGCAGTAATGCACAGAATCAGACGTTTGTACGGGGCAGAAAGCGGATGCACCTCGAAAGAGACTGCGGAGCTTGCAGCCGTTAATAGCGGTGCGGACATCGGTTTTACAGCCAAGATGTTCGATAAAGCTGTTTATGGTGAAGAAATTCTGTCAGAGGCTGAAAAGACGAAGATCCTTGAGGAGTACGTCAGAGCGTATATGTCACTTACAGAAAGCAAAAAACGTCGCCATAAAGCAGCATAAATCCATTTATTGGAGGCTTTTATGGACAAAACAGTGAAAAAAAGAGGATTGGCCGGTGTTTTTCTTGCAATGACAATGATGGCGGGAACAGTTTCAGAAACTGTGTTCCCGATGAGTACAGCCCATGCTGTGGAGGATTACCACACATGGAGGCAGTACGACGAAAGATGGGCAGAACTACCGCTCGGAAGTGTCTATAATATGGAGCAGATAGGATGCTATGTAACATCACTTGCTATCATTGCGGCAGCATCATGTGCGGCTGATACGGATTATTTCAATCCCGGTGTTCTTCAGCAGCAGCTTGATAATGTCGGCGCTTTTGACTGGATGGGTTCACTTATGAGATGGGCTGATGTTAATCTCGTTCAGCCCGGTATATGCATAGAAACGCCCAATCTTAATTTCTCCTCTTATTCAATCGAGGGAAAAGCTGCTGAAATGCAGAGCTGCATGGATAACGGCTATTATGTAATGTGCGAAGTCGGCGGTCACTGGGTATATGTTGACAGCATTTGCGGCAGCACAGTTTACATGGTGGATCCCGGCTCGGATGAGACCGATCTGTTTGAAGCTTATGATAATAATTATGTAAATTATTATCAGCTTGTTTCAGGCCCGTGTCCGAACAGCTCATATAATGACCGGTGGGAATATAATTACGATGTTTCGTATGATTATTCCGAAAGTTATTATGAAGCACCTGTCACAGAACCGCCTGTTCAGGTGACAGAGCCGCCGACAACAGTGCAGCAGACAACAATGACAGCGGCACCGGCTACAACATCATCGTCAGAAAACACCACCACAACAACGACAACCACCACCACAAGTACTACAAGTACAACAACATCCACAACCACCACAACAACAACGACAACCACTACTACCGCAGCAACGACCGAACAGGAAACAAAAGCTGTTGAGACGACTACAGAAGTAATTTCTACAACCGCAGAAGAAACTACCGCTGCTTCTACAGCCTCGTTTCACAAAAAATCAGTTGCTAAAACAAGCGTTACGAGAGTAACAAATTCAAATAGCTATCCGTTGGGCGAATATTATTTCAACGGAAACGGAAAAACCGGTATCTATGCAGATATCGGAAAAGAAAGCAGCAGAACAGCAGAGCTTACAAAAGGAAATATCGTGTTCATTTCACGGGTATCAGGAAATTCAGGCTGTGTAGTTATCAACGGCAGGGAATACTGGGTGAAAATGGATGCACTTACTTTTGCAGGCAAAGATGAAAAGCATGAAAAAGGCGATATCAACAACGACGGCGCTGTGAATGCAGTTGATCTTGCAATTCTCAATGACTATATCGAAAAACAGGAGACACTTCCTGACGGTGTAACGGCATTGAGACAGAGTGAGATAGAAGCTGCCGACATAAACGGTGATGGCGTGGCTGACAGTACCGATTCGCTTATTTATCTTATGCTTATCTGCGATTAAGGAGAGCAAATATCAATGGAATGGACAGAAGTAAACATTTATACCACTACGGAGGGAATTGAACTGGTATGCTCAAAACTTGGAGATATCGGTGTCAAGGGCTTCTCTATACGTGATGCGGAGGATTTCAAGGAATTTCTTGAAAACAAGTACGGCAGGTGGGACTACATAGACGATGATCTTATGGGATTGTCTGAATGTGAGACCTGTATTACGATATATCTCCCGTCAAACGAACAGGGAGCAGAAGAACTGCTGGCTGTAAAGGCGATGCTCAAGGAAATGAAGGATGCCGATACTGA
The DNA here is from genome assembly GCA_024403995.1 of Ruminococcus sp. Taxonomy (GTDB): domain Bacteria; phylum Bacillota; class Clostridia; order Oscillospirales; family Ruminococcaceae; genus Ruminococcus. The sequence goes on along the minus strand of JAKSQT010000009.1, from coordinate 21,498 downwards.
CGGAATTTACGGCAGACTTGCAGTTGAGCTTGACAGTATCCGTGAGGAGGACTGGGCAAATAACTGGAAACAGTATTTCAAGCCGTTTACAGTAGGCGAAAAGCTTGCTATAAAGCCTTCGTGGGAGGAATATTCCAATACCGACGGCAGAGTTATCCTCGAAATTGATCCCGCATCAAGTTTCGGAACAGGTGCTCACCATACCACGAGACTTTGTCTTGAACTGGTTGAAAAATACCTGAATAAGGGAGACAAGGTTCTTGATATGGGCTGCGGAAGCGGTATTCTGTCCATTGCTGCCATGCTTTTGGGTGCAGATCACGCCGTGGCTGTGGATATAGAACAGAATGCGGCAGAAACTGCGCTTGAAAATGCGTCAAAAAACAATATTCCGTCAGAAAAATACAAGACATATTTCGGCGATATCATCACTGACTCAAAGCTTGCTGATGATATCGATGATAAATATGATATGATAACGGCAAATATCGTTGCAGATGTTCTTATCGCAATGAAGGAGCATTTCAGACGCTATCTGCGTGAAGGCGGAATTCTCATAGTATCGGGAATTATTGAGGAGCGTATGGATGAGGTGATCAGCGCTCTCGTCAGTGCCGGATTCAGTGCTCCGGAACCACAGGTTCGTGAGGGCTGGGCGGCAGTCAGATTTACGTTATGATTCTGCATATTGCAGTACATGAATAATCAAATGTAAGGAGCTATTTTATAATGAGTCTTTTTAAGAAAAAAAATCAGCAGGAAGAGGCTGAAGGAAACAATGAATCAACTTTTGACTTCAAGGGAGCACTTCTTGAAGCACTTAACGAGAAGCTGAAGGGCAACATCTTTGATGAATGCCTTATCCTTCCAAGAGGTTTTACGATCGATGTCCAGATCGGCAAGCAGGGAAAAAATGAAGATATTATCATGCTTCAGGCAGTATTCCTTGTAAGACACGATGATTTCGACGAACCGCTTATCGAACCTGTTGATGCACAGGGCAAGACAGAGGATGAAGCTGTAAAGATGGCTGTTGATATGTTCTACGGCGCTGTATGGCATCCTATCGATCAGGCTCTCAACAAGAAAAATCCTATCCAGATATCAGTTGACTATTTAAAGCAGCATTATGATTTTGATATGTACTGCCAGTCAGTTGTAAGAATCGGTATGGCCGACAAGAAGCCTACTATGCTTATGGAGTATATCAAGTCTGATCTTCCTAAGTATCTTGGTTCAAAGAAGTACTACTGGGTAAGAGTATACCTCTGCAAGTATAAGGAAAAGCAGATCGTAGAAGTACGTGTAAACGGTTCGGTATGCACAGAGCTTTCAAAGAGATTTCAGATCTATGTTGACAGCTGGAATGCCGATGATGCATTCATTTCAGAAAAGCAGTACGGTATCTTCATTCAGCGTGAGGATGACCAGTGTCCTTTTGAAAAGCAGGTAGTTATCGATGCAGGCAAGCAGGCTATCGAGTCAATGGTAAAGATAACAAATCCTGAAGAATACAGAGAATTTGCAAAGCAGTTCGAGGCTGATATAACAGCTAAGGTTGCTGAAAATCTTGATGATGCTGATGCAGCTGCAACAGTCGGCAAGTCACTTGCTTCTGAGGTAAGAATTTTCATTCCTGAAATTCTTGCAAAGCTTACTCTCATGTATAACGAGGGCGATAGTCTGTTCCTTCTTGAAGGTGAAGGCGAAGAACAGCAGAGCATTGAGTTCAAGAAAACACAGCTCCGTTCATACTTCTATCTCCAGCAGGTATGCCTTGAGTACCTCAGCACAAGACCTGCAAAGGAAGATGTTACCAAGATCGTTTCAAACAGCGTTGCTTTCAGAGAAATGAGAAAGGTATTTGATCAGCTTAAAGAGCAGGGCAAGGAAGTTCAGCCAAATGAGCTCTTTGTTCCGGGTACTTCTTACAAGATCGGCGTTGAAGGCTATAAGGTTTGGTAATTATATAATTTTTTTCAGGAGACAGGCAGCTGTCTCCTGTAATTTTTGAAAAACAACGCTAAATCAGGAAAAAAATTCGTTTTTTTGCTAAAAAGTACTTGACAAATGCTGTGCAGTATGCTAAAATATTATTGCCGCTTGTAAACGGGCATTTGAAGCTGTTAATTCAGCCCCGTCACAGCGAGTTTATTGAAAAGGCAGGTGCCACAATATGTACGCAGTTATTGAAACCGGCGGAAAGCAGTATCAGGTAAATGAGGGAGATATCATCTTCATCGAAAAGCTCGCAGTTGAAGCTGACGAAACAGTTACTTTTGACAAGGTAGTTGCTCTCGGCGCAGACGACGGACTCAAGATAGGTGCTCCTTATGTTAACGGTGCAGCTGTTGAAGCTAAGGTTCTGAAGAACGGCAAGTCTAAGAAGATCACTGTTTTCACTTACAAGCCTAAGAAGGGTGAAAAGAAGAAGCAGGGTCACAGACAGCCTTACACTCAGGTCAAGATCGAAGCTATCAAGGCTTAATCATGATCTGTGCAGAATTCTATGAAACTAAGGGAGTTACCAAAGGCTTTTCCATAAGCGGTCACGCAGGTTATGCTGATGCAGGACAAGATGTCGTTTGTGCGGCAGTCTCGTCAGCAGTTCAGCTTACTGTAAATGTTCTCGACGCACTTGGCTGTGAGGCTGATGTGAAGATCGGCAGTAACGTTATTCGCTGTATGGTAAAGGATGAGGATAAAACCTCGGATACAGTCCTCGGTCAGCTCAGGCTGCATTTAGAGGCTGTTCTTGAAGAATTCCCGAAAACAATCAAAATCACTAATTCGGAGGTGTAAGTATGTTAAAGATCAGTATGCAGTTCTTCGCTCATAAAAAGGGTGTTGGTTCAACTAAGAACGGACGTGATTCAGAAGCTAAGAGACTTGGTGTCAAGAGAGCTGACGGTCAGATCGTTAAGGCTGGCAACATTCTCGTTCGTCAGAGAGGTACACATATTCACCCAGGTGAAGGCGTAGGTATCGGTTCTGATGATACATTATTCGCTACAGTAAGCGGAAGAGTTAAGTTTGAGCGTTACGGCAGAGACCGCAAGAAGGTTTCTGTTTACGAGATCGAACAGTAATCACGCAACAGCGTGACATAAATCCCGAGCTTTCGCTTGGGATTTTTCTTTAAGAATACAGGAGGTCGGAAATGTTCGTTGATCAGGCAAAAATAAAGATCAAAGCAGGTGACGGCGGCGACGGTGCCGTTTCATTTCACCGTGAAAAATATGTAGCCGCAGGAGGTCCTGACGGCGGTGACGGCGGTAAAGGCGGAGATGTTGTTTTTCAGGTCGATGACAATTTCTCGACTCTTATCGATTTCAGATATAAAAGAAAGTACGTTGCCGAACGTGGTCAGAACGGTGCCGGAAGAAACTGTACGGGTAAAAGTGCACCCCCGCTTATCATAAAAGTTCCAAGAGGTACGGTTATCCGTGATGCAAAAACAGGCAGGATAATGGCTGATATGTCAACAGACGAGCCGAAAGTTCTTGCTGTCGGCGGAAACGGCGGCAGGGGAAATGTACATTTTGCTACTTCTACCAGACAGATACCAAAATTTGCAAAGCCCGGTTATCCCGGAGAGGAGTTTGAGGTAACACTTGAGCTTAAACTTCTTGCAGACGTAGGTCTTGTAGGTTACCCGAATGTCGGCAAATCCACGCTTATCTCCGTTGTCAGCGCCGCAAAGCCGAAGATAGCAAATTATCATTTTACTACCCTTACGCCTGTTCTCGGCGTTGTAAAGGCAGATGAGGAAAAGTCATTTGTTATGGCTGATATCCCCGGTCTTATCGAGGGTGCAGGCGACGGCGTGGGACTTGGACATGAATTTCTCCGACATGTTGAGCGATGCCGTCTTATAGTTCATGTAGTTGATGTTTCAGGTATCGAGGGGCGTGATCCTTCTGAAGATTTTGAGGTTATCAATGCTGAACTTGCAAAATTCAATGCCGAGCTTGCCGAACGTCCGCAGATAGTTGCAGCAAACAAGGCAGATATGGCAACGGATGAACAAATTGCAGCTTTCAGAAAATATATCGAGGACAAGGGCATACCTTTCTTCTGTATTTCTGCGGCAACCACTATGGGAACAGCAGCGCTTATCAAAAAGGTGTCGGAGGTTCTTGATACTCTGCCGCCTATCCGTGAATTTGAGGCTGAACCTATTCCGCAGGCTGAACTTGATGAAATGCTGGGCGTGGACAAGCAGTTTGAGATAACTTTGGAAGACGACGGTGTATACTATGTTGATGCTCCGTGGATACAGCCTATTATGCGTACTGTTGATCCTGATGACTATTCGTCACTGCAATATTTCCAGCGTGTACTCATAAACTGCGGAATTATTGCAAAGCTTGAAGAAATGGGCGTTCAGGAGGGCGATACCGTAAATCTTGAAGGCTTTGAGTTTGACTTTGTATATTAATATGGAAAAAAACTTTTTAACAGAACGTGAAGCAAATAATTACAGTCCGCTTAGTCTTGCTTTTCTTGGAGACAGCGTTTATGATACGCTTGTGAGAGAATATCTTCTGCGTCAGGCAAATATGCCTGTTGCAAAGCTTCATTCTGCAAAGATAAAGCTTGTGTGTGCTGAGTTTCAGTCGGCATCATATGATATGCTTGCTGAAAAACTTGATGAGCATGAGCTTGCTGTGCTTAAACGTGGCAGGAATGCAACAGGAAATACAGTGCCTAAACACGCAGATGCCGCACAATACAGGCGTGCTACTGCTGTTGAGTGCCTGTTCGGATACCTTTTTCTCACAGGTCAGCAAGAACGCATATGCGAACTGTTTGAATTGATAATAAATCAGACCGAGGATAATTCGGTTATCATTAAATGATAGGAGTGTTTAAACAATGTCAGGTCATTCAAAATGGAATAATATCAAGCGTAAAAAGGAAGCTACCGATGCTGTAAAGGGTAAGATCTTCACAAAGATCGGCAGAGAAATGACAGTTGTAGTTCGTGAGGGCGGCCCTGATCCGAACAACAACAGCAAGCTCCGTGACCTTATCGCAAAAGCTAAGGCTAACAACGTGCCAAACGACAATATTGACAGAATCATCAAGAAGGCTGCCGGCGGTGAGGACAAGAACAACTATGAGAATACCGTTTACGAGGGTTACGGCCCTAACGGCGTTGCTGTTATCGTAGAGTGCCTTACAGACAACAGAAACAGAACCGCCGGCGAAGTACGTCACTATTTCGATAAATTCGGCGGAAATCTCGGCGCAGTAGGCTGTGTATCATTCATGTTCAGCAAGAAGGGCATCGTTATCATTGAAAACACAGGTCTTGATGAAGATAAGGTTATGGATGACGTCTTTGAGTGCGGCGGCGATGATTTTGAGATCAGCGAGGAAACAGCAGAGATCGAGTGTGCACCGGAAAACGTAGGTGCAGTACGTGAGGCACTTGAAGCAAAGGGCTATAAGGTTCTTTCTGCTGAGGCTGAGCTTATTCCTTCAACATATGCTACTCTTACTGATGAGGAGCATATTAAGAAGATGAATCTTCTTCTTGAACATCTTGAGGATAATGACGACGTTCAGAACGTTTACCACAACTGGGAAATGCCTGAAGAAGAATAATGAATATTATTTATTGCGGCAAGCTTTTTCAAAAAGGCTTGCCGCAAATTTATGAGCACCTCTGAAAATCCGTTTAGAGGTGCCCTTTATATTATTGCTGTAATTCAAAACCACCCGTTTTGCGGGTGGTTCTGATGTAATATTAAGTATAGATTATTTTTCAGGAAGTGCATCGATAAGACCGAGCTTATACTTCTGAATAGCAAGTGCATCGAGGTTTGTTACACCGTCGCTATTGCCTGCACAGTCTGCATTTGCCCAGCCCTGAGCTGTGATGTGGGACTTATCTGAACCGTTGAGGCCATACTTAGGTGAGTTTACAAGAGCCTGCATTATCATAACAGTATCTGCAAGGTTGATCTGTCCGTCGTTGTTTGCATCACCGTACATCTTGACTGCAACCTTTACAGTTGTAGTTGAGCCGCTGCCGTTCTTAGTTGTAGTAGTAACAGGCTTGGAAGTTGTAGTTGTAGGCTTTGCTGTAGTAGTTGTTGTAACTTTTTTAGTAGTTGTAGTAGTAGCCTTTGTGGTTGTAGTAGTCTGGTTAACAACGATATTTCCGCTTTCATCCTTGAAGTTAATTTTGTTCTTTGTAGCATATTCTTCAACAGAAGAGCCCTTTGTGCCGCCAAGAACGAAGCTGTCAATAACCTTACCGCCTGTGTAACCGATTGCATATGAACCAATTACAGGAGAACCCGGAACGGTAATAGTCTTAAGCTGCGGGCAGTTATTGAATGCACTGCTGTCAATAGTTTCGAGCTTTGTATCATCAGTATTCTTTATAGAAACACTGGTAAGACCTGCATCACCTGCAAATGCACTGCTGCCGATCTTTACTGTATTTATTGATGCAGAAGCAAGATTTGAGCAGTTTGAAAATGCATTAACACCGATTGAATCAGCTGAAATGTCAGCCTTTGTCATGTTGATACAGCCACTGAATGCTGATGTATCAATTTTGCTTATACCGCTAAGTTTGATATCGCCAATGCCTGATTTTTCAAAAGCAAAAAGTCCGATAGACTTGATATTTGAAAAGTCAAATGATTTAAGTGCAGTACAGTTCTGGAAGCAGTAATTCGGAACAGATTCAACGTTAGTGATTTTAACGTTTGAAAGATTTATACAATCCTTAAACATATAAGCGGTAAGGGCAGAAACGTTTGCACCTGTAAGTGAAGTACAGCCCTGATACTGAGTAGTTCCATTAAAGATCGTGTTTGCAGTAGCAGATGTAGATTTAAGAGCACTGCATCCTGCAAAAGCTGCACTGTCAATCTGTTTTGCAATTATCGGTGTAGTCTTGCCCATTTCTGTTACCATAGCAAGCTTCGGACAATTCTCAAATGCACTTGAATTGAATACATCAGCAGTAGTAACAACTGATTCGAGGAGAGGACAGTTCTTGAACATACCTGATGTTATGATCGGTCCCTGATATTCAGCGGTTTTGAGAAGCGGACAGTTTGTGAAGATACCTGTACCAACCTGGAATTTATCAACACCTGGAGAAAGGATCTTTACAGCAGTGAGATTTTCACAGTCAGAGAAAGCGTTTGAACCGATAACTACAGTACCGCCTACCATTCCGTCGATGTCAACCTGAGTTATAGCACTCTTCTGGAAAGCACTGGCACCAATAGTTGAGATCTTACCTGTAATGATGATATCAAGCTTTGAGCAGTTCTGGAAAGCTTTATCACCATAGTCCTGAGCCTGAAGTGCGTTGCCTGCATCAGAGATACTCTTAAGTTCAGAACAGTTTGCAAAGCCGGAGTTTTCAATTACTACGAGATTATCGAAGTTGAGCTTTTTAAGTGACGAACAGTTGTTGAAACATTCCCTACCGATGATGGAAATGCCTGAAAGGTCACCGCCTACTTCAGTAAGAGCAGTACAGCCTGAGAAAAGGCCGGAGGAAAGCTTTGTTTTGCCTGTAGTCTTGATAGTGATCTTCTTAGCTGATGAACAGTTCTTGAAAACATATCCGTTTGCGGAATTGGTAACATTCGGATCCTGAGTTGGAGTCTCATCACCACCGTACTGATCGGCAAGGAGAGTGATCTCAGTAAGTGAAGAACAGCCTGAAAGTGCGCTGTCACCTACGATAGTACATTCACCTGACTGGAAAGTCTTCATTGAAGAACAGTTGGAGAATGCTTCCTTTTCAATTCTTGTAGTGTTAGGGAAAATAGCTGAAGTAAGACTTGTACAGTCAGAGAAAGCGTTCTTCTTGATCTTTACGATGTTTTTACCTGAAGCACCTGCATCGGTATCACTGAGAGTATCTGTAGGCTTACCAAATTTTACAACTGTAAGCTTTGTGTCGCCCTTGAACATACTGCCGGGAACTCTTGTAAGAGAATCAGGAAGGATAACGCCTGTAAGGGATGTACATCCGGAGAATACACCGTCACCCATACCGTTTCCTAATGTAGCATCTTCAGGATCCCAGTCAAAAATTGTTGTAGGGATACCGGTTACAGTTTTAAGTGAAGTACAGCCTGTGAAGCAGCTTCCGCCGAGTGAATGAAGAACATTATTGAATGTTATGCTTGAAAGAGCGGTACAGCCATAGAAGCATGAATTGTCGGCATAGAGACAGATCTTACCAAATTTAAGTGTCTGGATACTTGTGCCGCCTTTGAAAACATTCTTACCGAGGCTGAGAACATTGTCAGAAACAAGAACTTCTTTGATAGATTTACAATTTTCGTAAGCACTGTCAAGAACCTGAACGTTTTCAAAATTTGTAGTATCAATATCAGCCCATTCATTGAATACAGGGGCATTAAGTGGAGTGTTTTTGAATGCTGATGTACCGATTACTCTGATATACTCAGGATGAGCAAAAGTAACCTTTGTAAGAGCGGTATCTGAGCAGAATGATGAAGGAACCTGAATCATTTCATTGTTTACAGTAAGAGTTTTAAGACCGCTGTAAGCGAAAACACTGTCACCAACAAATTTTACTGTTTTAGGAATGGTGATCTCTGTGATATATGAACACTTATTAAAAGCATTGGCACCGATATATTCAACGCCTGTGAGATCAACATTCTTTACATAAGAATTAGCAAGGGCACTTGCACCAATAACAGTTGCAGTTTTTCCAACTATAGAAACACCATACTTTTCATTGACGGATGTGACAACTTCACCAGGAATAGTTATTTCCTCTGCGAAGTTTGCATCAAGAACAGCATTCTTGATCTTGTTGAGACCGAGACGGTACTCAGTTACAACATTAGAGTTGTCTTCAAGTGAATCAACTGTAACTTTGTAAATTGAATATGTATTGCCGTTTGTTTCGTCAACCCATGAATTAACAGTTTTTCCGTCTTTAACTATACTTACAGCTGCCATATTTGTTTTGTAGACAGCCGGGTCTGCATACTTATATGAGTATTTTGCAGCGTTCAGACCTTTCTGAATAGTTGTTGCAGCAGCAGTTTCGGTTATTGCTGTCTTGCTTGTGGACGAGGGGTTAACTGAGAGTGTTTCAATTCCTCCGGCGATACAGAGGAATGCCATAATGGCTGCGATTGTTCTTTTCATGACTTTCACCTTTCCGGATAATCCTTAAAATTTCACTTCGCATATTTAGTCATCAGGCTTGATGGACCTGCATACATTTTCATGTATGATAGCACGAAATGATTTATGCGGCATTGAGTTTGTTAATAAAATGATAATTCTTAACATATCAAACCGCTATTAAATAATGCCAACGGGTTATCCCTATATATTGACATATGCATATTATATCATTTTTGTTTATAAAAATCAACAGTTTATGAAAAAATATATGTTGTGCACAAATTTGGTATTGATTTTTATACCTGAACAACAAAAATAACCAATTAACAAAATATACATTTCAGAGAGAAACTAATACTGAAAAAATAAAAAAATATATTTGTATCATTGACAAAGTGCGTAAAATAGAGTATAATTGAGATATCGTCAATGGAGGTAATTTAATATGGACACAATTTCAGATTATTCTTTACATATAAAAAATATTATTATTACTGAACAGGAAATCAAGGAAGCCGTTGCAAGAACCGGAAAGCTAATTGATGAAATGTATGACGGCACACCGATTCTTCTTGTCAGCATACTCAAAGGTGCATTTATCTTTCTTGCAGACCTTGCAAGGGCGGTAACAGTGCCATGCGAAATAGCATTTATGGCGGCAAAAAGCTATTATTCAGGCACAGAATCAACTGAAAATGTTTCGGTCACGCTGGATATCGACCGTGATATCAGCGGATATAATGTAATTATAGTTGAGGATATCATTGATACAGGGCGCACGCTCAAGAAAATTGCCGAAATGCTCAGACAGCGTGATCCGTTTTCGCTGAAAATAATCACTCTGCTTGACAAACCGTCACGCAGGGCAGTAGACTTTTCGGCAGATATTTCGTTGTTTACAATAGATGATCTGTTTGTGATCGGTTATGGGCTTGATCTTGATGAGAAATTCAGAAATCTTCCGTATATCGCTGAATATCAGGAATGATCCGTTATCCGTGCAGTTTTTTATCTGCACGGATATTTTTTGTCTTTTCGCATATAAATAATATATTATGATATTAATAATATTCAAACCATTCCTTTTTTATGCCATACTACACAGAAAAAAGCAGATTATTATATTAAAATATATTGAAGTACTTGAATAATCAGAAATAATGGTGTATAATATATAAATATGAATAACGACATAAATACAAAAAATGTCTTGTTAAGGAGTATTTATGAAAAAATTGAAAGGTATAAGGCTGAAACACCGTAAAAATACGGAAAACAGCGTAACTACAGAACTGCCGCTTCCTGCCGAGGTGACAATTCCTATGTCAATGACGATGGGAAAGTTCTGTCAGCCCCTTGTAAAGGTCGGGGATGAAGTCAGGGTAGGGCAGAAAATAGGGGATTGTCCTGAAATGTTCAGCGCTCCTGTGCATTCGGGAGTATCAGGAAAAGTCAAGCTGCTGAAAGACTATATTGCCGCAAACGGCGCAGTATGCAAAGCTGTCGTTATAGAGACTGACGGTTTGCAGACAGTATCAGAAGAAGTAAAAAAGCCTGTGGTATCAGACAGGGAAAGCTTTCTTAATGCAGTCCGTGAAAGCGGTGCGTGCGGGCTTGGCGGCGCAGGTTTCCCGACACATATGAAGCTTTCAACAAAAAGCCCGATCGATACACTGATAGTCAATGCCGCAGAGTGTGAACCCTACATAACGGCTGATTACAGGGAAATGATGGAGTTCCCGGATGATATAATCGGCGGCATAAACATGATAAAAACACAGCTTGGGATAAAAAATGCCAAACTTGCAATTGAGGCGAATAAGCCGGAAGCAATCAACAATTTCATTAAAATGGCTGAAAATGACGATACAATAGATATTGTCACTCTGCCGTCAGTTTATCCGCAGGGTGCGGAAAAGATCATAATCTACAATTCCACGGGCAGAGTTGTTCGTGAGGGTGAATTTCCGTCAGATAAGGGAGTAATTGTTATCAATGTATCAACAGTTGCGTTCCTTTACAGGTATATGCAGAATGGTATGCCTCTTGTGAAACGTCGAATCACAGTTGACGGAAATGCAGTAGGCGAGCCGAAAAATGTCTCAGCTATTATAGGAACACCTTTTCGTGAGGTGCTGGAATTCTGCAAAACTGATATGGATGCGCTCATAAAGCTGATCGGGGGCGGTCCGATGATGGGAATGAGCATTCCCGATATAGATATGCCTGTCGTAAAAACGTCAAATGCTCTTCTTGCAGTAAAGTCATACGATATCCGCAAGCCGTCAAACTGCATACGGTGCGGCAGATGTGTAAGAGTATGCTCACTCGGACTCATACCTGCGGACATTGACAGAGCTTATAGGATCCGCAATATTGAAGAACTGAAAAAGCTGAATGTATCGCTGTGCATGAACTGCGGAAGCTGTACATTTGTCTGTCCTGCAAACCGTAAGCTTGCGGAGACAAATCAGCTTGCAAAAGCATTGATCAGAGGAAAGTGATGGTGAACAAATTGAAAAGACTTATAGTTTCGCCGTCACCGCACGACGAGAATTTTTTATCAACAACACGCATTATGCTAAAAGTTATTATTGCGCTTCTGCCGGCGTGGTGCATGGGTGTGTGGTTTTTCGGATTAAGGGTGATAAGCCTGACATCGGTATGCATCGGAAGCTGTATATTATTTGAATATGTGTGCCGTCTGCTCATGGACAGAAAGAATACGATCGGCGATCTTTCGGCAGTTGTTACGGGGATGCTTCTTGCAATGAATATGCCTGTCACGCTGCCTTACTGGATGGCTGTTATCGGTTCATTTATAGCGATAGTAATAGTCAAGCAGCTTTTCGGCGGACTCGGGCAGAATTTCGCCAATCCTGCAATAACGGCAAGAATAGTGCTTATGATAAGTTTCCCTGCATCAATGACTCACTGGATAAAGCCGCTTGAATTTGATTATGATGCCGTGTCATCCGCAACGCCTCTTGTTCTTGGAAAATCAGGAGGAGATGTTCCGTCATATGTTGATATGTTCCTTGGAAAAACGGGAGGATGTCTTGGTGAGACGTGTGCACTTGCACTTCTTATTGGCGGACTTTACCTTGCTGTTACGAAAATAATATCTCTTGCAGCGCCGTTCTCTTTCATCGGAAGTCTGTTTGTTCTTTCGTGGATTGGCGGTGATGATCCGGTATACCAGATTCTTGCAGGCGGAGTTTTTCTCGGAGCATTTTTTATGGCTACTGATTATGCAACAACACCTATTACCGCAAAGGGAAAGGTGATATTCGGGCTTGGATGCGGCATCCTAACATTTGTGATAAGGCATTTTGGCGCATATCCCGAGGGTGTGTCGTTTTCGATACTGCTCATGAACGTTCTTACGCCGTATATTGAGGAAATCAGCCGCAGTAAGGTTTTTGGTGCAAAGGAGGCGGCAAAAAATGAAGGATAAGATAATGCCTACCATTGTGCTGACAATAATTTGCGTAATAGCGTCTGTTCTGCTTGTTTTTGCGAATGAACAGACAAAGGACAGCATTGCCGAACAGAAAGAGCTGAAATTCTCGAAAAGTGTTGAGGCGCTTTTTGGAGATACTGAAATAAAGCTTATTGATAAAGATTTCGGAAACAGTGAAATAAAGGCAGTTGCAGTAACTTCCGATGGCAGAACGGCTGTTCAGGTATGTACTGACGGCTATTCAAAGGACGGAATAAATGTACTTATTGGTATTGAAAAAACAGGCAGGGTCAGCGGAATTGAGTTTATTTCACTTGGTGAAACTCCCGGACTCGGTTCAAAAGTACGTGATGATATAAATTTCCGTGCTCAGTTTATGGGAAATTCTGATATTTCAAGTGATTTTGATGCGATAAGCGGCGCAACATTTTCATCAAACGGAATGAAGCACGCTGTTGAGACTGCCCTTGAGGTATACATTAATAATAAGGAGGCGCTTCTGAATGGCTGATGAAAAAAAATCTCTTGTTTCAGACCTGACAAGAGGAATGATAAAAGAAAATCCGACTTTTGTGATGCTGCTCGGAATGTGCCCGACACTTGCCGTAACAACTCAGGCAATGAACGGCATCGGCATGGGACTTGCTACGACATTTGTTCTTCTTGGTTCAAATATTGTAATCTCACTGCTAAGAAAGGTTATTCCCGACAAGGTCAGGATACCTGCATTTATCGTAATAATAGCAAGTTTTGTAACGCTTATTGGTTTTCTGCTTGAAGGTTTTGTGCCGTCGCTGTATGACAGTCTCGGAATATATCTCACGCTCATTACCGTAAACTGTATAATTTTCGGCAGGGCAGAAATGTTTGCAAGCAAGAATGGCGTTGCTGCGTCGGCGTGTGATGCAATAGGAATGGGACTCGGTTTCACCGGAGCACTTTTTCTCATGGGTTCAGTCAGAGAGATACTTGGTTCAGGAAGCTGGCTCGGACTGAAAATACCCGTGATAAGCGAAAGTCCGATGCTGCTGTTCATTATGCCGGCAGGAGGTTTTTTCACTCTTGGAATGCTTATTGCAGTTGTCAACAAGCTGAAAAAACAGAAACCGCCCCAGGAGGTTGGCTGTTCAGGCTGTCCGAATGAAGGAGTATGCGGAAAGGCAGGTGGCTGCCAGTGAAAACAATGATAGTGATACTGCTCTCTGCAATGCTGACGGACAATTTTGTACTCTCTAAGTTTATGGGCATCTGTCCGTTCCTCGGTGTGTCTAAAAAGCTTGGAAGTGCCGCAGGAATGGGAATTGCAGTAACATTTGTAATGGTATGTGCAACTCTTGTTACATATCCGATACATCACGGAATACTTGTTCCGAACGGACTGGAATATTTTGACACGGTTGTGTTTATCCTGATAATTGCGCTTTTCGTTCAGCTTGTGGAAAATTTCCTGAAAAAGTGCATACCGTCATTATATAAGTCGCTTGGCGTTTATCTGCCGCTGATAACGACAAACTGTGCGGTACTTGGCGTAACAGTGCTTAATATCGACAATAATTATACTTTTGTACAGTCAATAGTAAATGCGCTCGGAGGCGGACTTGGATTTATGATGTCGCTTATCATTTTTTCGGGAGTCCGCAAAAAGCTTGAATATGCCGATATACCTGAAACATTCAAGGGAATGCCTGCAACGCTTATAGCTGCATCGATAGTTTCGGTCAGTTTCATGGGTTTTGCGGGACTTTTCAGATGAGAGGGGGCATAGCTTATGAATTATCTGATACCTGTGCTTATTCTTGGGGGATGCGGTGTGCTTGCCGGTGTACTTCTTACGGTTGCGGCAAAGGTTTTTCACGTTGAAATTGATGAACGTATCGACAGGATAGCCGAATCGCTTCCGCAGGCAAATTGTGGTTCATGCGGATTTGCAGGCTGTTCGGATTATGCGGCGGCTATAATTGAAAAGGGAGCGGAGACAAATCTCTGCCGTCCCGGAGGTGCAGATGCGGCAGGAAAAATAGCGGCGATACTCGGTACTTCAGCGGCTGAAGTGGTACCGATGACAGCGATAGTTCACTGTAACGGCAATTGTGAAGCAACCCAGAAACGTTTCGAGTTTGACGGTGTTCAGTCATGTACGGCAGCCAAGCGCTTTTACGGCGGTAACGGTATGTGCCGTTTCGGCTGTCTCGGATATGGCGACTGCATGGCAGTATGCGAAAAAGGTGCAATAAAAGTAGTAAACGGAGTTGCAGAGGTCTCACCGGCACAGTGTGAAGCCTGCGGAAAATGTGCGGCAGTCTGTCCGAATGGTCTGATATCAATAAAACCTGTTGCCAAGCGTATTGACGTGCTGTGTTCATCTGCGGCAAACGGCAGGGAGACAAAGGAAAGCTGTAAAAACGGCTGTATCGGCTGTAAAATGTGCGAGAAAAAATGTCCGTCAGGAGCGATAAAAGTTGAGAACTTCCATGCGTCAATTGACTATGACAAATGTGAAGGCTGCGGCGAATGTGTGGAGATATGTCCCGTTAAGGCGATACATAAACAAAAAGAATGCAATATTGATAATAAATATAGCTTATAATATTGACAAGTATCTTATATTTGATATAATATTTAACGATACAGAATGCGCTTTATATAAAGGGCATCTCAAAAAACCCCTTCTGAGAAAAAACAGCTATGCACAGCATCTGCTGTGTCAAACCCTCTTGTAGTGCGCAAGCACGCCTTCGAGGGCTTTCCTTACAGCTGCTGCACCTATCTGTTTTTTCTTACTCAAAACGGGTTTTTAGAGATGCCCTTAAGAAAAACTCTCCTCTGCAAGCGAAATACAGAGGAGAGTTTTGTTATGTTATTTGCAGCAGCCGCTCAAAAGCCTGCAAATAAGTTCCCACAAACTGCACATACTTCCTACCTCCTTACTGTGTATTTTCCCTTGGGACAATTATATTATAGCAGAGACAATTCGTTAAATCAATGCAAAAATAATGGCAAAATAATATACAGATATGCTCATCAGTTGAGGAAAAATACACCTGATGCAAGATAAACTGCAAAAGTAAGCCACAGCAGATAGGGAACATTCAGCCATGCTGCGGGAATGCTGATTTTTCGGAATGAAACTATCATTGCAGCGACCAGTCCAAGCAGAAGAAATGCCGTCAATGCAGCTATGCCGGGAAGACGAAAACGGAAAAATATGATGCTCCAGACAAAATTTACGCTAAGCTGTGCAATATACAGTTTTTTTGCAGTAGATTTGCTTGCAGGGCAGAATTTCTCATTCCAGACAAGATGTGCCGAAATGCCCATAAGAGCATACAGAATTGTCCATAAAACAGGGAAAACAAAAGGCGGCGGTGAAAAAGACGGCAGGATAATTTCAGCATAAAATGACGAAAAATCGCCGGAAAGCAAGGCTGATAAAGCACCTGCAAGTTCGGCGATAAGTACAGAAATAAATAATTCAGTCCATTTGATTTTTTTCATAGCATTTCCCCCTGAAAGATTTGTTATAGGGCACCTCTAAAAACCGTTTTGAGTAAGGAAAAGCAGATAGGTACAGTAGATGCAAGAAAAGCCATCGCAGGCGTGCTTTCGCACTATGAGATGGCTTGACGCAGCAGATTGTGCATAGCTGCTTTTCCTCAGAATGGGTCTTTAGAGGTGCCCTTATAGAAATATATGAGGAAAATTGTGAAAATATGTCATTTAAGGGCAGTTACGGTATTGAATACGGCATAGAATTTCATGGGAATATGCTTATCAATATGGCATTTGCCGAAGAACCACTTTTCGTATTTTACGGTTTTGATGACATCTTCAAAGAATGCATGAACCTCAATGCGCTGAAAAACGTCAACGCCGAGGCAGTCTTTGAGAGATGCAGGCGGTTCATGTGTAACGATGTAATCCACCTCGAAATCATGTTCTTTCAGACTGCGTATACCGTCAATAATTTCGGCATGAGTAGGCTGTTCACGCTCCCACCAGTCACCGTCATGCCTGAATTCAAAGTCCTGACTGTGACCGCCGCCGAAGGTGAAGATCTTTTTGCCTTCAATAGTGTAGATCTGCCCACGCATGAGATGAACGATGTTGTGGGATATCTTGTGGACTTTTCCGCCGTTCCAGTCAGCAACGGGATAATCTTCAAGAAGGTCGAAATTTTCATGGCAGCCGTCAATGAATGCTATTGTATAATCTTTTGACATGAGCTTTTTCAGGTCAGCACGTTCCTGTTTTGATCTGTTCCAGATAAATCCGAAATCCCCGCATATAATAAGAGTGTCACCATGACGTATTTTTTTCAGTTCTGAACTTCTGAAACGGGTAATATCGCCGTGGGTGTCTCCTGTTATGTAAATCATTTTATATACCTCCGATATCTGAAACCTTGTACGCAGAATGGCTGATTTTGCATACATTAATATTTTATCATATTCAGACAAAAAAGTAAAGACTGACAGCAAAAAAATACATAAATACATATTTTTTACAAATATATAAAAAATTCAATTTTTTTTTTAAAAAACCCTTTTAAAATCAGAAATAATCTGCTATAATATATGTATTAGTGTAAAAATATGATATCATTATTGTTCTGCCAAATGAACATTGTCCAATGGAAAAGTCAGAAACCGGATTTTTAAGGCAACACCGCACAAAGATTGTGCGGCAGAAACGCAGTCAGATTTTTCGTCAGATTGCATAGAAATTTCGCAGGCATACCGGTCTGTTGGTCAGCCTCGCTGACACCTCTCCCACAGGGAGAGACCACGTATGGCAAGGAATTTCTGTGTGATATGACGGAAAATATACAAGTTTATGACGTGCAAAGTCATCAGACGTGCTTTGAGCGGTGTTGCCTTAACAAGTATTGTTTGCAAGGTTTAGTTTGGAGAGCAATACAACCTGTTGATTGGGGTGCGGGTTTTATAAAGAGGAGAGCTTATGAAGAAGTTTATTTCAGCAGTTGCAGCGGCTTTTATAGCTTTGCCGCTTATAAATATACAGAGTGCGGACGCAATCAGTTTTCCGCTTAAAGAAACTATCCAGAGCGAATCGGCTATCGTAGTAAATCTCGATGTCGGAACGGTCATACACGAGAAAAATGCAGATACAAAGCAGATGCCGGGAACGCTTGTAAATATCATGACAGCAGTTGTGTGCCTTGAAAACTGCCAGAATATCAATGAGGAAGTCACAGTTCATGAGTCTGTTTTTGAGCATCTTTATGAGTCTGAGTATAAGGATGACTTGATATGGATAGATATATGTAATGAAGATGTTCTTACAGTCACCGACCTTCTCTATGCGATGATGCTTACATCATCCACGGAGGCTTCCGAAACTATCGCATATCATGTTGGTGACGGAAATACCGATAATTTTGTAAAGATGATGAATGACAAGGCTAAGGAGATCGGTCTTGAAGATACACATTTTACAAATGCATCAGGCGCTTATGATCCAAATCAGTATACCACGGCAAGGGATATGGCAACGCTTACCCAGTATGCTTTGTCAGTACCGCTTTTTGAGACTATTTCAACGACTTATAAATATAATCCGTCAGTTCCGAATCCTCAGAATCACAAGAGCCATGAAGAATGGGTATGGACAAATTCCAATATCATGATGGATGAAAAGGATACTTCTTTTTATTACAGCGGAGCAAAGGGCATCAAGACATCCAATCTTGAAATGGGCGGCAGAAGCATTATTTCAATGGCAAGCCGTGACGGAAACAAGTATCTTGCTGTTCTTCTCAAGGCACCGCTTCAAAATGAGGATGGATACGATGAGTACTATCATATTGAGGACTGCATAAAAGTATTCAACTGGGCATTCAAGTACTTCTCATATCAGACTGTTCTTGCAAATACGGCAGAAGTCGGAGAACTGCCTGTTTCTCTTGCAGAGGGAAATGACTATGTTCTTGCACGTCCAAAGGATGAAATTTCACTTCTCTGGTACAATGATGTTGATACCGCAACTATCAGCAAGGATAAAATAGTATGGTACAATAATAAGCTTCAGGCTCCTGTTGCCAAGGATGAGCCGCTTGGTACGGTAACGCTTGAATATTCAGGTGAGGAGCTTGGAACTGTTGAACTGATAGCCGTAAGCAGCGTTGAGCGTTCATCGTCAAAGTATAACTGGTATGTTGCAAAGATGTTCAGAAAGTCAAGCTGGTTCGGCAAGGCATTCATTTTTGCAGGTCTGCTCAGTCTGCTCTATATTGTGCTGTGTGTTTATTCATACGCAGTGTTCAAGAGCAAGGCAAAGCCGATGAAGCCGATATACGCAGTACCAAAGGTTGACAAAAATGCTCAGCCACGAAAGAAAAAGCCTGTATCAAAGGACAAATAAAGCATAGATTATCATAAAGCAGATGTAAAAAGCATCTGCTTTATTTATAACGGAGGAATTATTATGGATAAAATCGAGAGAATGAAAGAGCTGAATGAGCTTCTTTCAAAGGCATCAGACGCATACTATAATACGGGCAAGGAAATAATGTCAGACCATGAATATGATGCTTTGTATGATGAGCTTGACCGCCTTGAAAAAGAAACAGGCGTTATTCTCAACGGAAGCCGTACTCAGGTCGTAGGATATGAGGTCGCATCATCGCTTAAAAAGGTGAAGCATACTTCAAAAATGCTTTCACTTGACAAGACAAAAAGTGTCAGCGAGCTGACAGAATGGCTTGGTGAGCACGAGGGATTTCTTAGCTGGAAACTTGACGGACTTACTCTTGTCCTGACATTTGACAATGGCGAACTGACACAGGCTGTTACCCGTGGAAACGGTGAAACAGGCGAGGATATCACACAGAATGCACGTCATATCAACGGAATACCGAAAAAGATACCATTTGGCGGTCATATGGTCGTAAGAGGCGAATCGCTGATGAAATACAAAGATTTTGAGCGTGTCAATGATATGATAGAGGACGGCTCAAAGTATAAAAATCCACGAAATCTCTGTGTTGGAACAGTGCGTAATCTTGATTCTAAGGTCACGGCTGAAAGAAATATCAATTTTTTTGCATTCAATCTTGTTTCAGCAGACGGATATGAGGAGAATTCCTTTGCAGAAAGAATAAAATGGCTTGCTTCTCTCGGATTTCAGACAGTTTACGGCGTTAAGACAAAATCAGAAACGCTTGCAGAAGAAATTAAGAAATTTGAAGCATCTATTGCTGATAATGAATTTCCGTCAGACGGACTTGTGCTGATGCTTGATGATGTGGCATACGGTTTAAGTCTCGGCGAAACTTCTCACGCTCCAAGAAACGGCATGGCATTCAAGTGGAAGGACGAAACTGCTGATACTGTTCTGCGTGAGATAGAATGGTCTGCAAGCCGCACCGGACTGCTCAATCCTGTTGCGATATTTGATTCTGTCGAGCTTGAGGGAACTACGGTTTCAAGGGCATCCGTACACAATGTCAGCATCGTGAAACAGCTTAAACTCGGCATAGGCGATACACTTTCGATATTCAAGGCAAACATGATAATCCCGCAGGTGCTTGAAAACAAGACAGGATCGGGAAATGCTCCGATACCTGAAATTTGTCCTGTATGCGGCGGTAAAACTGAAATAAAGACTTCTGATGATGACGTTGAGACGCTTTTCTGCATGAACAAGCAGTGCCCTGCAAAGCATATCGGTAAATTCGAGCACTTTGTACAGCGTGATGCATTAAATATAGTCGGACTTTCGACTGCTACCATTGAGACATTCGTTTCTGAGGGATTTGTCAGAAAATTCAGTGATTTCTATCATTTTGACGATCATAAGGCAAAGATCGTGACGATGGAAGGTTTCGGCGAGCGTTCGTATGCTAAAATGCAGGAAGCAGTTGAGGCTTCAAGGCATACTGAACTCAGCCATGTACTGTATGCGGTAGGTATACCGAATATCGGAAGGGCAGCTTCAAGGCTTATCTGCGCCTCATATCCGACAGCAGAACAAATTGAAAAGCTTACAGTTGACGAGCTTACCGCTATTGACGGCATAGGTGAAGTGCTTGCTAATGATTATGTGAATTTCTTTGCAGATGAAGAAAATCTTGCGGAGTATCACGAATTGCTGAAAGAGCTTGATATTTCCGAAGCTGAGCCGATAAGCGCAGATTCTGCAATTGCGGGCAAGACATTTGTAATAACGGGTTCGGTCAATATCTGGAAAAACAGAAATGAACTGAAAGCATACATCGAGTCATTGGGCGGAAAGGTATCAGGCTCGGTATCGTCAAAAACAGATTACCTGATAAACAATGACTCAACATCAAATTCTACGAAAAACAAAACAGCCAAGTCACTGAATGTTCCGATAATTACTGAGGAGGAATTTCAGGAACTTGTAAAATAGGAGAAGTATATGGAAATACAGCAAATTACTGACAATAACGAGAAAAAAACAATCACACGAAAAATACTTGAAGCACTTCCGGAATGGTTTGAGGTAGAGGAGAGCAGAGAGGAATATATCCGTGACAGCGAGGATAAAATTTTCCTGAGTGCTGTTGAAAACGGTGAGCATATTGGTTTCCTCTATCTGAAAGAGACAGGAAAGGATACTGTTGAGATCGCAGTCATGGGTGTGCTGAAAGAATATCACCGTCAAGGTGTCGGCAGACAGCTTTTTGAAAATGCCGAAATGACAGCCAAAAATTCAGGCTACTCATTCATTCAGGTCAAAACCGTAAAAATGGGAATGTACGAAGACTACGACAGGACAAATATGTTCTATCAGTCAGTAGGTTTTAAGGAATTTGAGATTTTTCCGACATTCTGGGACGAGCTTAATCCGTGCCAGATCTATGTGAAGGCATTATAAGGGCACCTCTACAACAAACT
>JAKSQT010000089.1 GCA_024403995.1 Ruminococcus sp. | reverse complement strand
CTATTCTAGGACGATTTTGCCGATGAGTTTGTAAATAATATTGATCCGAATACAAGAAACATGATGTTCTATGATTTAGTAAAACGATTGTTGGATATGGGGGCTGATATTATTATTAAACAAACCGATCAATTTGAAGAAGTCCTTGATTTAGAGGGATTATTAAGAGAGATAAGATTGGTTAAGGAAATCTCAGACGATTGTGACAAGTATCCGGACTAATCACTCCAAATCCCCATTCTTTTTACGCTTGCGGTCTTGCTGCTGTTCGTTGCGTTCCTGACGGAGAAACTCCTCAATGGTACGCTGTGCATCGGCAAGGTCACGCGCCTTTTTATCGTATTCACGAAATTCTGAATCTTTCAATGAACGCTCTTGCATAAGGGCGTTTATTTTTTTCTCCAGATTTTCAACGGTCGGTATCTGACCTGACGGGTAAAATTCAAGAACTTTTGCACGGATATCCGAGTATTGACTCAGCTCATAAATATGCTCATTGCGGTACTTTTTCGCCGCTAATCCGCTGAGCGATTTCAGCTCCTCGCCGTAGACTTTCAGCTTACGGTATTTTCGCAGAACACCCAGCTTGATTTTCAGATCATCTATCTCTGTCTGCATCGTATTCAGCTCCGAAAGCAGATATCTGCTGTGTGAATATGCTGAGAGTGCAGTCGGACGTATCTGTTCAGGTTCAATATCATACTCCGCAATAATGTTTTTGCAATGCTTGCGAGCTTCATATTGCCACGGTCAATTGCGTCCTGCACAAACTTATTCGGTGGCTTCTGTGTGATTTGCCTGATCTTTGTTCTTGGTGTGTAGATCATCACGCCCTGATACATTGCGATACGGTCTTTGATCTGCTTTGTTTCATAGTACCATTCCAGCGTTATAGACTGTCAAAAAGGATACTAACCATTTTTGAATGATGCCCTGACCTCAGACCAGGGCATTTGACTTGTCTGTAAGCTCCTTGTCGATGAGCTTATAATAAATGTGGATCTTCTCTTGGACGGCTTCTGTCGTTCTTGTTATTCTCGTCAACGGTCACATATTCAATGAGGTCAAAGCACATCTGACGGGTAAGCTCCGTTGCTCCTGCGTATTTTCTCAGACGGCGGATAAACTCCTCTACATCTTTCTCATCCTGTCTCTCCGTGTCCAGTCTGCTTTGCAGCTCATCATATTCCGCCTGCAAGTTTTTCTTCTCCGCCTGATACTTTTCAAGCAGACCGATGCAGACATCTTCGGGAATCTTGCCAATGACCTTATCCTCATAGACCGTTTGGATGAGCGTGTCAAGCTCTGAAATACGGCCCAGAGCTTTCTGCATACGCTTCTTGTCTGTGGCGTTCTGTGCATCTACAATGCCCCTCTTGCGTTTCAGAAATTCCTCTTTTGCCTTTTCCTCATCGGCTGCCGTTTCGATCATCGCCTGAATATCCATAAGAATATACTGCTCGATCAGCGGAAGTCTGATATAATGCGTGGAGCAATACTGCTTGCCGAAACGAGCATGATAACCACACACATACGCCTTGTAAGTTGCAGATGAGCCGACAAGACGCATCTTCGTCCCACAGCTATCACAGTAAAGAAAACCCGACAGAGTTGCCATCTCACCTAACTTATCCCTCTTGCCTCTGCTGACCGATGCTTCTATCTCACGAACTCTATCCCACAACTCCTGCGGAATGATCGGCTCATGATTATTCTTCACCGTGACCCACTCCGACTTGTCTTTGCGTACTCTCTTTTTGTTCTTGTAGCTTATAGATGAGGTCTTGAGATTAGCCATTGTGCCGATATAGATCTCGTTATTCAGAATGGACTTGATAGTAGTGTTGCCCCACAAATGAACCTTGCTAAAAGGGTTCGGCTTACCAAGCTGCGCTGCACGATAGTCAGTCGGTGTCGGAATATGCTCCTCGTTCAGCACATTACAGATCTGAATCGGTTTCATACCGCTTGCGTACATCTCGAAGATACGGCGGACGATCGGTGCAGTCTGCGGGTCAGGAACGGGCGTGTATTTTTCATCATTGCCTTTGAGATACCCGTAGGCAGTGAATGTGCATTTATACTTGCCGACCTTTGCACCCTGAGCGTGAACGGCTCTCAGCTTTTTGGAGGTGTTTGCAGAATGCCATTCATTAAAAATGTTCATGATCGGCATCATGTCCATAGCGGAGCTGTCTGCATTGGCAGTATCCACATTGTCAGTCAAAGCGATGAAGCGGATATTATAAAGCGAAAACAGGTCATCCACATACTCATCGAACAGCGTCCAGCCTTGCTCTGTGATATAATCGGTGAGTATTATTCTCTGATTGTCGATGGAGAGAGACTCACCACTTCTCTCGTCCTCGCTTGAAAGTCGGAGATACATTCCGACCTTGTATTCTGTCTGCTTTGGTAACATGACTATAAAAACAAAACGGAGTATATTCGTGACTGTGTTCGTGCAAGGGTTGATCTCACACCCGACCGCACCGAGATTGCTGAAACCAACAGGCTTATGAAGCGTATCGGAGCGAACATCAATCAGATACTTGTCCGACTTTACAGCACAGGTCACATCTATGCCGAGGATATTACCGAGATAAAGAGAGGGGTTAATGAAATTTGGCATACACTTCTATCCATTCAATCAAGGCAACAGACTGGGCGGCTCTTGACTACATCACCCGAAGTGATAAGACCATCAACGGCTTATGTGCAGTCTTATGCCTGCCGAGCCGACAGCCGAGGTGCTGCCGCCGACTTCCGAGCAGTCAGAGCAAACGGCACAGGACGCACCGAAATCCTTGCCCACCACATAGTCCAGAGTTTCGCCCCGAATGAAGTTACACCCGAACAAGCCTTGCAGATCGGGGAAGAATTGTGCGACCGTTTCTTACAAGGCAACTACCAATATGTGCTTGCCGTTCATAATGATAAACAGCATTTGCACTGTCACATCATTTTTAACAACACAAACCTCTACAACGGACTCAGCTTTACCTATGAGCACAATCAAGGCAAGGTCAAGGACAGGTCATGGGCGCAGTTACGAGCTATTTCGGACGAGCTATGCAAGGAACACGGCATTTCTGTTATTGAGCCGAAAAGCAAAGGCGTTTCCCACTTTGAAAGGGATATGCAGAAAGAGGGCAAGTCGTGGAAAGATAAGCTCCGTGTCAGGATTGCGGAGGTCATGCTTTACAGCCGTGACTTCAAGGATTTTCTTGAAAAATGTTCGGAGTGCGGTATCGAATATGTTTACAAGCCAAGCAATAATGTCAAGCTGAAATTCCGTTTATCAGGTGACGGTCAGCAGAGGTTCACAAGAGCCGAAACGCTGGGCGAGGGATTCACCGTCGAAAGCATCACCGAGCAGATAGCGGAGATACAGGAAAAGCTGTCAGCGGCAAATGTCACTCCCGATATGCTTATCGAACCGCCGAAACCTGTTGCTGTTCTCAAGCCTGAGCCGAAGCCGACACCGCCCAAGCCTGCCGAGCCTGTTCAGAGCAAGCGGCTTATCAGCGAAGAATTGCTTGCGAGAGTGCGTGAACAAAAAGCATCGAGATCGCCAAAGCTCAGGGCAAATACACCGGGCGAAAGCCTATCCCCACCGATTGAACGAGGTTCGGGCAGCTCTATTGGGAATGGAAGACTAAGAGCATCAAGGGCAGGGATTTTATGCGTAGAATGGATATGTCGCAAATACTTTCTACCGCCGTGTGCGTGAGTATGAACTCCGTCACGGCATCACCGAGCCGACCTCAGCTTGACCGTCTGGCGAACGGAAATGTCCCTCAGAGCCGTCCACCATTGCGGAGCGGAAAACTAACCGATGAAAAAAGCGCCCTCTCTGAAAGCTCAGAGAGAACGCTTACGGTTAGTGTGTGCCTTTGGGGTATCTGCCGGTTATGGAACGCTCCATAATTCCGATAATGACTTATGCGGAACGGAAATCAGGTATGCCAATAGGCTAAATCATCTGTCACTTTTACCACAAATACCAACAAAGGTTTTAACGAACCACAGTATCACTGCATAAAGCACCGGTTCGCACAACGCACGAATTCCGATGGTATAGACGACCGATCCATATATGCCGCTGAAATGCTCATTCAGTAGATTGACCTCGTGAAGTCCGAGAATATTGAATATCAGCGAGGAAATGAATAACAGGAGCATACTGATATTGAAACGCTTCATGTTTTGCGGGGTGTTGATCTCGTTTCGTGCCGATGATAGCATTATCTTTATCAGCATTATGACTGTTACGGCGGAGGAGATGAATACAGGCATATCTTTCAAAAGCCTGAAAACAAGCAGTTCTCTGTATGTTTCCGAAGAATCTGCGAGCTCCCTCGGGAGAGTCAGCAGATCAGAGTAAAAGGGCATCATGGCATCATGTGTTTTGTAGTTTATTATCTCATATACTCTTGTGATAAGTCGCACAAGAATGAATGCCGCCGTTACCGTACCCATTAGTACGGATAATGCCTTTAAAGCTTTTGAATTTGCGGATGTATCTTTTTTCTGCACGTTAAGTGTATGCTGTCTTGTAATGAGTGCCGTCATTATGATAAGCGCAGGAATGCCGAAAAGGTGATATACCTGACAGTAGTATCTTCTGTTCTCGAATATCCCCGTGAAAAATGGCTGCTCGGCATTTATGGATAATATCTGCATGATAACCGACCATATGTTTTTTATAAGCACAGCGATGCCTGCCGTCATAAGAAATCGCCAGCCGTTGTGAGCAAAAAAGAGCCTTTTGTCAGCTTTGCGGAAAGCAATTAACATACAGATGAGCAAAAGTATCGGCACAAAAATTCTGACATTGCTATAAACGATGCCATTCATAGCTCGTCTTGCATTATTTGCGGCTTCATAGTTCCCGACAGACCCGTACATGTTCCCGACTGTGCGCCATATGTAAAAAGTGCCGCAGTAATCGTGTCCCTGAAAATTATCAAGGGTCACTTCCGAAACGGTCTCATCACTTCCTGATAAAGCCGCCATATCCTCATCGTCAACAACAAACATGACAAAGAGAGCCTGACTGATAACAAACAGCACCGCTCCGACTATAAGCGCCAGAAATGTAAAGCTGACAGTATGTATCCTTTTGTGTGCTTTTTCGGGCATATCATCCAATACTATGTTTTCTTTTTTCATATCATTCCTCCGTTTATTGAACTTTATTTTGGATATTGGCGATGCCATTCAGCATTGTTTTCAATGCAAAATCAAATGAGTCGGTCAGCGGCACGGGGTAGTCTTTGCCAACGTTTACCTCGATTGTGGAGAAGCCTTGCAGAAAAGCCCTTATCATGCGAACAGTATGTACCTTCTGATCCTCCGTCAATGTATAGGAGCCGAGCGCGCGGTACATCACATCGACTGCTCCCGCAGATGCCTGTCGGTGTTTCTCAGACTCATACATATTGTACCACTGCATGATCTCATACAAGCCCTTATGCTCCATAACAAATTTCCGATAAGCATAGCCGAGCGCAATAACGGCATCGTCCTTTGTCTTGCCAATAACGGCTTTGATTATCTCGCCGTCCATGAGCCGCCATCCATAGAGCTTAAGCTCTATGTTCAGCTCATCAAGACCTCCGCTGAAATGCTTATACAGCGAAGGCGGCTTTATTCCGAGCTTTTCGGCGAGTTTCTTGAATGTTACATCTGCAATACCGTTTTCATCTGCCATAGCAGCAGCAATTTTGATGATATCATCTTTATTCAATCCGGTCCTCATATAGCTATTCCTTTCGACTAAAAAGCTATTCTAGATAGCTATTATATCATATGTTCTCTAATAAGTCAATACCTTACGAGAAAAAAATAAGCATTATCCCATCGGTCAGCGACTCCCCAAATGGAATAGCGGTCTTTTCCCATTCGTCAGATGAATGACAGGTTTTGATAGCCCTGATACGGCTGTTATAAATCTCATCAATCAATGTAAGAACCCTTTCGGTAATATTATAGCTTGCTGTACCTGCCTTACAATGTTTGTCTGAAAACTTCTTTATGCCTACTGTCGTAATCTTCCCGGATCATCATTTGAACGCCCGTCTCTTTTGCTCTCACTACCATATTTCATAGCGTCAAAAAGCTCCGAACTGGTCATTCCGTCACCGTTATCACAAATTGCCACATAGCATTCCGCGGATCGACCGGAAATTTTATAGAAATGCTATGTGCGTGGGCGCTGATGCTATTATTGCTCCACCAACTAAATCTTGAATTTTTCTGCTTGTCCTGAAGAAGAAATTCTGCGTCAGAAAACCTTGAAATACGTAAGTATTCCTGCGGCTTTCTTCCTTGACTTTCTCCTTCATTACTTCGCATAAAATATTCAAGACTTAATTGGCGGAGCAATAGCAACAAGTAGAGTGGAATCAACTTGGTTAGTACTATCGCATTACTTATCATGTAATGGGGAATAGTGGCAAAAGCCAATTTCCGTCAGGATTCTATTCTCCATTATATTATAGCATTTTTCACAACAAAATGCAATAGAAAAAGCTGCTTTTCTACAAAAATTGGAACTGAATATTGATATGAGATTGCTAAATAATGGTAATAGAAGTTTTGAGCAACAAAAAGAGGAACAGCCGTTTGACTGTTCCTTGAAGTGTTATACTGAAAGAGCAGTCGACAAACACCCAAAAATCTGGTAGAA
>JAKSQT010000088.1 GCA_024403995.1 Ruminococcus sp. | reverse complement strand
GTTCATACTCTTTTTGGTATTCAATTATTTCAAAGGATTTATGTTTCATCTGATTACACCTCTAAATTCCGATTTATGTTCGTTACAATTATAGCATAACATTGCTGCATTGTCAATAAAAACGCCATAGTACTTCTGACTGTAAATCAGAAATACTATGGCTTAAAACTTCTATATGAGTATCTTTCTTAACGGCGGTAAGGTTTGTTTACTATATAAAAGATTAATAATGCTATTGCAGCGCTGCGCCTTCTGTGCGTTTTTACGTGACCTATATGCAATATGCACTAAAATAAGCTATGAAATTTGGCTTGCAATTTTATATAATGAGATGTATAATTAAGTAAGAATTTGCCATAAAGTATAAGGCAACACTGTAAAATGCTTGTGCAGTATTGCCAAAAGTAAAGGAGTAGAATTTATGTCAGAGATTTCTTATCTGATACCGGTGACGATCATCGCCTATCTTGTGATGATGGTCCTTATCGGCGTATGGTTCACAGGCAAAAACAAGAACGTCGGTGATTTCTATCTCGGCGGACGAAAACTTGGCCCGCTTGTAACGGCTATGAGCGCAGAAGCCTCCGATATGAGCAGCTGGTTGCTTATGGGACTCCCCGGAGTTGCCTATCTTACGGGAGGCGCAGAGGCTGGATGGACTGCGATAGGACTTGCGGTCGGTACATATCTCAACTGGCTCATCCTTGCAAAGCGGCTTCGTGTCTACAGTCAGAAGATAAATGCGATCACCGTGCCCGACTTTATTTCCAACCGCTACCACGATAATTCAAAGGTGCTTATGGGTGTATCTGCACTGATCATCCTCATTTTCTTCGTGCCCTATACCGCATCGGGCTTCTCAGCCTGCGGCAAGCTTTTCGGTACGCTTTTCGGCTGGGACTACCACGTCGCTATGGTCGCAAGTGCCGTAATTATCATTCTTTACACCTGTTCAGGCGGATTTCTCGCTGCAAGCTTCACTGACCTTATCCAGAGTATCGTCATGACCATCGCTCTTATCAGCATTATCATTTTCGGCGTTAAAGAGGCTGGCGGATTTACTGCCGTATTGGACAATGCAAGCTCAATTCCGGGCTATTTTTCGCTGACTAACATCCATAACACAGCAACAGGAGGTGCGGATAAATACAGCGCACTGACGATAGCTTCGCTTCTTGCGTGGGGACTCGGCTACTTCGGTATGCCGCACGTAATCCTCCGATTTATGGCTATCGAGGACAAGAACAAGATCAAAACCTCAAGAAGAATTGCCACTGTCTGGGTAATTATTTCAATGGCAGTTGCAATTTCCATCGGCTTTATCGGCAACCTTCTTTCAAAGAACGGCACTGTTGAACAGCTTGAGGACTCCGAGAAGATCATCATCAAAATTGCCATGTATATGGGCGAACACGGCACAGGTCTTGCAATTATCGCTGGTCTGGTTTTTGCCGGTATTCTCGCCTGCACCATGTCAACTTCAGACTCACAGCTTCTTGCGGCATCGTCAAGTATGTCGGAAAATATTCTCAAAGGCGTGTTCAAAATAAAAATGGGCAACTGGATGTCAATGTTTTCAGCAAGAGCTGTACTCGTTGTAATAGCAGTTCTCGGCGTAGTTCTCGCATGGAATGAAAACAGCTCGGTATTCCGTGTAGTTTCATTTGCGTGGGCAGGCTTCGGAGCAACCTTCGGACCTGTAATGCTCACGGCACTTTTCTGGAAGCGTTCTACAAAATTCGGCGCTATCGCAGGCATGGTAGTCGGCGGCGTAATGGTATTCGTATGGAAGTTCAAAATTGCGGCATTAGGCGGAGTATTCGCTATATACGAGCTTCTTCCGGCATTTGTCGCAGCGCTCTTCACCATTATTGTTGTATCGATGCTGACACCTGCACCTGATCCAAGCGTTATAAACGAGTTCGAGGAAGTTAAAAAAGAGTTACATGAATAATTTCATATAACCATAGTATTGCTCCACCAACTAAGTCTTGAATATTTTATGCGAAGTAATGAAGAAGAAATTCTGCGTCAGAAAACCTTGAAATACGTTAGTATTCCTGCGGCTTTCTTCCTTGACTTTCTCCTTCATTACTTCGCATAAAATATTCAAGACTTAATTGGCGGAGCAATAACAAAAATATTTGATTTTATTTAGGGACAGTTTTGCTGTCCCTGTTTTTTTATAATTGGAAATAAACAAAGATATATGTGTCAGAATTTACACAAGAGGTGGAGAAATACATGATGAAGAATTACATATCGTAGAAAAGCTTCTCCCCATTTTTTATCAGAAACTGACATATATGAAATCATAATATATCATAAAATGGGCAGGAGAAATACAATAAATATAATCAGTTAATTTGTATTATATTGCGGATAAATTGATTGATGACTTAAAAAATATTAAATTATTATGAAATTACTTGAAATATATGTTTTGTTATGCTATAATGTAAGCAGTACATAGAAAAGAGGCGGTATGTCTGAATAAATCAATTAAAAGATTGGCGGCATATTTAAGCTGCGTAATAGCATTGAATTGCGGAGGTGTACTGACTGCGATGGCTGAAATTGTACCAAATCCACTGATAAGCCGAGGCGTTCCTGCCTATTCTGAAACAAATCCTTCCACGGCTTCTGCGGCAAATGACGAACATTACTACTCATTCTGGTCGGGAACTGCGCCGGATAAGCTCGCCTATGACCTGTCCGAAATTCCCGAAAAACAGCGAAAAACCGTCATTGCCGTGTGGTATACAACAAGCACATTTGACAAGGTCGGCAGTTATGCAAGCCAGAATATGATTCCCACAGATTACACCGTCGAGGTCAATGCGGCGGATGGCGGCAAGTGTCCGGAAAGCGGCTGGGAGATTGTTGAAACTGTTGAAAACAATAGTCTTGCATCAAGGGAACACGTCGTGGATATGGCAGGATATAACTGGATAAGGCTGAATATCGCCAAATCGGACGGCAAAACGGGCGGTCAGGTCAGCCTCAACCTTGATATTCACACCGTTTCGGACGGAATTGCTGACAGTTGGCTGTTTTTAGGCGATTCGATCACTGCCTGCGGTATGAATAACTGCTACGGCACTGGTTTTGCGACTCATCTGCACAACCTTGACGACCGTTATTTTCCAATTCAGGAAAATGGCGGAATTGGCGGTATTACGTCGTCTGACGGAAAAAATAACATTGATCGATGGCTTGAAACTTTTCCCGGAAAATTCGTCAGCATTGCCTACGGTACGAATGATGCATGGGGTGATCAAACGGGCGCTGAGACTTATTATTATAACACTAAGTATATGATCGATGCTGTACTGAAAAGCGGTAAAGTGCCTGTTCTGCCGAAAATTCCGTTTTCAATTGAGAAAGGTGTTGCGGATAATCTGGCGAAATATAACGCAATGATTGACAGACTGTGGACGGAATATGGCGATAAACTGGTAAAAGGCGCAGACCTTGAAGCTTTTCTCGGTGAGCATACAGAATACCTCAGCGGCGACGGCGTTCATCCGTCAGATGTCGGATACGAGGCAATACGAAAATTCTGGGCTGAGACGATGTATAACAATGTGTATACAAACAGCAAGTTTTCAACGTCTACCGACGACGCTGTTGAAACTTTGAAATACGGCGATGCAAACTGTGACGGCGAGATAAATATGGGGGATGTTGTCCTTATCATGCAGAATATCGCTGATTCCGGTAAATACGGTCTGCATGGCTCAGATAAGTCTCATATCACCGAAAATGGCTTGAAAAATGCTGATGTGTCAGGAAATAATGACGGTGTGACGTTAAATGATGCTCTTGCAATTCAAAAGTATAAGCTTGATTTAATTAAATCATTGCCGGAAGAATAAGGAGAAATTAATATGAAAAAATTAACAAAGAAATTTGCAGTTTTGTCTGCTATGTCAATTGCGGCTGTGCAGCTCGGTACATCGGGCATTTTCAGTACTTTTGCCGCCGGTGAAACCAGCTTTCCGTATACAATTGAAGCCGAGGATATGAAAGGCGCTGAGCTGTGGACGGACATCTACGGCACTCAGCTCCCTGATTACAGCGGTAAGGGCTTTGCATACCTTACAGGCGGTACGATTTCGTGCAATGTTACTGTTGCGGAGGACGGTATGTATCTTGTCACTGCCCGATGTGCACAAATTCTCAATCAGGAGGGACGCATGGAAACCCTCTCAGTAAATGGCAGCGAATTCTCAAAAACTATTCCGTATACCGAAAAATGGCAGGACTTTGAGTTCGGCGTTGTTCGTCTTAACAAGGGCGAAAATACTCTCGAATTTCTCAATAAATACGGATATATGGCAGTTGACACGGTGACGGTCAAGGTCGCTGAAAAGCACGATTATACTCTTGCAACCGACGTTCTTGTTGATAAAAATGCCTCTGAATCGGCTAAATCTCTGATGAAATACCTCAAAAGCGTCTACGGAAGTCACATTATTTCAGGTCAACAGGAAATTTACGGCAGCGGTCACAAGGATAACTATGAGTGGGAAAATGAGTTTCTTATGGATCTGACAGGAAAAATGCCTGCAATTCGTGGTCTGGACTTCATGAACTATAATCCGCTTTACGGATGGGATGACGGTACGACTGATCGTGCGGTTAAATGGGTTAAGGAAAATAATGGAATAATTACAGCTTCGTGGCACTTAAATGTTCCGATAGATTTTGAGAATTATACAGTCGGAGATGCCGTTGATTGGCAGAAATGTACATATAAAAATTATCAGGCTTCAAACAGCACTTTCAATACCGCTAATATTCTGAAAGAGGGCACAAAAGAGCGTGAATACTATGAACTGGCGATGAAAATGCTCGCTGAGCAGTTTGCAGTTCTTCAGGAAAATGGTGTTCCTATAATCTTCCGCCCGCTTCATGAGGCTCAGGGAAATGAAGGTCTCTACCCTGACGGTACATCATGGTTCTGGTGGGGCGACAGAGGTCCGGAAGTATACAAAGAGTTATGGAAACTTTTGTTTACTACGTTGACTGAAAAGTATGAGCTGCATAACATAATCTGGGAATTCAACAGCTATGATTACGAAAATTCGTCTGACTGGTACCCCGGTGACGAGTATGTAGATATTGTTGCTTATGATAAATATAACGTTGAGTATAACCGTGGCGACGGAAAATCAAGCGGCCCTAATCTCCTCGCTATTCCGGCTAAATTTGACTCACTTTTCAAGCTGACAAAGGGCAAAAAAATGGTCGCTATGGCTGAAAACGATACTGTTCCTGCGCTTGACAATATACTCGTTGAGGACGCAGGCTGGCTCTATTTCTGCCCGTGGTACGACGGCGGTGAGGACGGCGGTACTGCTTTCCTCGGAGAAAATTACCAGGATTATGACGAGCTGACCAAAATGTATCAGAGCGATTATTGTATCACCCTTGACGAATTGCCGAAAAATCTCTATACTTCCGGTAATACTGAAAGCAAAACAACAGCTTCTTCCGTGACGACTGCAAAAACAACAACTACTACTGCATCAACCACGATTACTTCCGAAATTCCGCAGAATAACGTTGTTTATGGCGACTCAAACTGTGACGGCAAGCTGAATATGGCGGACGTTGTGCTTATTATGCAGGCACTTGTAAATCCCGATAAATACGGACTTAGCGGCTCTGATAAGTCGCATATCACCGCTCAGGGATGGCTCAACGCTGACTGCTGTGATGCCGGAAACGGCGTGACAAACAATGATGCTCTCGCTGTTCAGAAGTATCTCCTTGACCTCGTTAAACTGCCTGAAGTAAGCAATATAGCCTGAAAGCAGTAAAATGTACAACGGCGGTACTCATATAGAAATTTTATACTTATTATTGAGGGAAAACCTTTTGAAAAAGGGTTCGGGGAAGAACCTTTCCACAGAAAGGTTTGCCCCGATAAAGAGTAAAAAACTTCTATATGAGTACCGCCGATAAATTTTATATCAGGTTACTGCATCTTGTAAGAATTTATCATCTTCTGAACCATTCTGCCGCCAATTGAGCCTGCCTCACGGGATGTGAGGTCGCCGTTATAGCCCTGTTTGAGGTTTACACCAAGCTCGGAAGCTGATTCCATCTTGAATTTTTCAAGAGCCTCTCTGCCCTTCTGTGTCATTTCGCCCTTGTTATTATTGCTGTTGTTCATTTTCATTATCTCCTTCAAATTGTTTTCTGATGCCGTGATAGTATTATGTCACGCATGAATTAAATTATTTAAGGGATTTTTTTCATTTTTTGTTGATAGATCAGCGGCGGCGATATATAATATAATGTATCAGATATGGCTATTTACTAATAATGTTATGGGTCGATTTCGATATTCTCGCATCGGGCAGAATATAATTGCATTTCCAAAGAACAGACATCGATTTGCATATGACTGCTATAAGCGTGACAAAAATTCCGAGCCTGTTTATGACAAATCAAATGACATTTCTCATTCTGTCTGTACTTTT
This sequence comes from Ruminococcus sp., assembly GCA_024403995.1. Taxonomy (GTDB): domain Bacteria; phylum Bacillota; class Clostridia; order Oscillospirales; family Ruminococcaceae; genus Ruminococcus. Next base: position 665 of record JAKSQT010000088.1, on the reverse strand, counting down.
GATGAGTTTGCTGAAATGATGAAAAACGGCGAAATAAGGTGGAATGAGCTTTATTTCGTTCAGCAGTGAATAACATAAAAACCCGAAGGCGGATATTTCACCGCTTTCGGGTTCGTTTTTATGAATTAAATTTTAATCCTGTCTGTAAATTGAACCTGTCTCGATGCCTCTGAGAACGCTCTCAGCAAGAGCCTTCCACTGAGCAACTTCCTGTTCATTATAGCTGATAGCCTTCTTAGCCCAGCCGCTGCAGTGAGCACACATATTCGGTGCAGTCTCTCCGTCAGCAAGAATATTGTTTGCACAAAGAGTCTTGTCGCAGTTGTAGTCCTTGACAAAATGCTCAAGGAAACCGTCAAGCTTGCGGTTGTCTATGTAGATATTCGGGAAGCTCATAGTTCTGCCGTATGTCATCATAGCCTCAGGCTTGAGTTTATCCATGAATCTGAACGGAGGCATACCCTTTGGAGGGCCGCCCATCGGCATTCCCATTGGAGGACCACCCTGAGGGCCGCCCATCGGCATTCCCATTGGAGGACCACCCTGAGGACCGCCCATTGGCATTCCCATTGGAGGACCACCCTGAGGACCGCCCATCGGCATACCCTGCGGAGGACCACCCTGAGGACCGCCCATCGGCATACCCTGTGGAGGACCACCCTGAG
>JAKSQT010000087.1 GCA_024403995.1 Ruminococcus sp. | reverse complement strand
GAAAAGATACAAGTTTATGACGTACAAAGTCATCAGACGTGCTTTGTGCGGTGTTACCTTACATAGTTGCCATAGTAGACATAGTTATAGTGGTCGCCCCACTCGGCATAGATGACCAGATGTCTCACTCCCGAATTATCGGTATAAGCAAGCTCCCATGAGCCGATATCGCCCTGAGCATCAAATACTGAATACTCCCAGTTTTCATGATTTGTGGTATACTGATAATCCCTGAGCATACTCTTGCACGGAAGCATTTCCATCTTTTTCGGAGAGAACTTTTCTGCAAGCTCACCCAGCATGGAAACGCTGACGATCCTGACTTTAAGCCATGCCTCTGTATCATCAGCCTCGATAATTTCAGCCAGTTCACAGCCCACAATTGCAGATTTTTCTATTTCGTCGGGATACTCCTCCCAACCGTTAAGAGATGAAAGTGCAGGCATAAACAGCAGTTCAAACTTTTCATTATTCTCGAAGGAAAACGGTGATGTCACATGGATAACACGTTCTTCTCCGACCGTTGGAACATTATCACTTCTCAGCCATACCTCCTCGCCCAGTGCAGGAACGTCCTCTGTAAAATCAGACCATTCTGCAATGTCGTAGGCAATTCCGCTGAAACCGTATTTCGGCATTCTCTCATGCTCCGCAAGCTCTCCGCAGAGTCGACATCTAAGCCCGAACATAATTAAAGAGATGCCAGCTTGGCGTACTGTGCCTTGAGGGCAGGGTAGATTTCTCTGTAAAGCTGATAATATTTCTCATACTCAGGAACATTCTCAGCAACAGGAGCCTGAATCTTGTCTGTCTTGACGATAGCGCCGCAAGCCTCCTGAACACTGCCATAGATGCCTGCGCCAACGCTTGCAAGGATAGCAACACCGAGTGCCGGGCCTTCCTTTGAAGCGGCAGTTTTAACGTTGCAGTTGTAAAGATCAGCAAGCATACTTCTCCAGAGCGGTGAAGATCCGCCGCCGCCGCAAGCCATCATATCACTTACGTTTACGTTCATTTCACGGAATACCTCAACGCAGTCACGGAGAGAATAAGTAACGCCCTCCATAACGGCACGGAGCATATCACGGCGTGTATGGATAGCAGAGAGACCGAAGAATACGCCTCTTGCATCAGGATCAAGGTGAGGAGTTCTTTCGCCCATGAGGTATGGGAGATAGAGCAGTCTGTTTGCGCCGACATGAACCTGTTCAGCCTGTTTGTCCATAAGGTAGTATTCGTCAACGCCCATAAGCTTTGCAGTTTCCTTTTCTGTCATGCAGAAATTGTCTCTGAACCATTTAAGTGAGAGACCTGCGCCCTGTGTAACGCCCATAACGTGCCATGAATTCGGAACAGCGGCACAGCAAGTATGAACTCTGCCGAGCTTGTCGATGGAAATATTTGAAGTATGAGCGAAAACAACGCCTGATGTACCGATAGTAGTGAAAGCCTTGCCGTCCTCAACAACGCCTGTACCAACAGCAGCAGCGGCATTGTCTCCTGCACCGCCGACAACGATAGTACCCTCGCAGAGTCCGACAGTTTCAGCCATAGCCTTTGTAAGCTTACCTGTTACCTCGCATGACTCATAAACCTTACCGAGCCAGTTCTTGTCGATCCCGAAAGCTGAGAGGAGTTCGTCAGACCATTTTCTGTTCGGAACATCAAGAAGCTGCATACCTGAAGCATCTGAAACTTCAGTAGCGTACTCGCCTGTGAGGATAAGGCGGAGATAGTCCTTCGGGAGAAGGATATGAGCAACTTTTGAATATACCTCAGGTTCATTGTTCTTTACCCAGAGAATCTTTGCGGCTGTCCATCCTGTGAGGGCAGGGTTGGCAGTTATCTCAACGAGCTTTTCTCTGCCGACGATACGGTTCATTTCTTCAACCTCGGCAGCAGTACGCTGATCGCACCAGATAATGGATCTGCGGAGGACCTTGTTATCCTTGTCAAGCATAACGAGACCGTGCATCTGACCTGAGATACCGATACCCTTAACGTCTTCCTTCTTAACTCCGCTCTTAGCCATAACAGCCTTGATGGTTTCGATCATTGCGTTTGCCCAGTCCGCAGGATCCTGTTCAGCATAGCCGTTCTTTGGCTGATACATAGGGTACTCGATAGTTTTTGAAGCGATAACGCTTCCCTTTTCGTCAAAAAGGACTGTTTTAGTACCGCTTGTACCGCAGTCAACACCGATTACATATGACATAAATATGCACCTCTTAAAATAAAATTTTTGTATTTCTCTTGTTTTAATAGCCCATATTATTGCTCACCCAACTAAACCTTGCCGTCAATACTTGTTAAAAATCCGATTTCTCTGCGTCTTTCTCCTCGAAATACGGAAGTATTTCTTCGTCGTCATCCTTGATAAATTTGATTTTTAAGGCAACACCGCACAAAGATTGTGCGACAGAAACGCAGTCAGATTTTTCGTCAGATTTCATAGAAATTTCGCAGGCATACTGTCATATGACATAAAATTTCTGTGTGATATGACGGAAAATAGCGCCCGAAGGAAGTGCCCTTGGGGTACAAGTTTATGACGTACAAAATCGTTAGACGTGCTTTGTACGGTGTTGTCCTAACTTCGTCTTTTGGCAATGTTTAATTGGCAAAGCATAAAAAAGAACGTCAGAAAACATCCCGTTCGGGAACGTGTCCTGAACGTCCTTTACTAAACAATTTTTGTGTATTATTTGATAAGGTCGAGGGAGAATTTTCTTTCGTCAACCTTGAAGTAGCTGTCAAGCACTGCAACATAGTAGCGGAACACGGTCTTTCCGTTGAATTTGAGGACATCGCCGTTATCCGAAATTCCTAGATAGTCAAGCTGTGCATCTGAGAGGTCTGAAAGGAGAACCGAACGGTTTTTTGAAACATAGAGCTTTTTTCTCTGTTTACTTGTCATGTTGCTGAAATAAACAGGGCCGTCGGTATAGTCCTGAAGATCATCGATAAACTCCTGATCCGGAGTTGTATAGTAATAGCGTCCGTCAGCAGTTTTCTCGATATTGAAGTGAGCAAGCTGTTCAGCGGTAAGGTCATCGAATTTTACCGCTTCAACATCATGAGCCGTAAGACCGATAGCAAACTTGTCCTCTATCGGAATATCTTCAAGCTTCAGAACGAGCATACTGTCATAGGAATAGCCGAGATATTCAAGCTGCTCCTCAGTAAGTTCAACCTCGATGTTATCGGAAACGTTGTTGAGGAATTTTGTGATCTCCTGACGGCTGAGAGTGTTCCATTCAACCTTGCTTTCGGTCGGTATCATAGGTCTTTCTACGTATACCGCACGTCTGATATTCTTGAGGGTAAAGCGTGTGAACGGGTAGCGCACATCAGCGTAGTTTGGTTCAACATAGACTGTGGTGCAGCCATCTGAGCTATCCTCGACATTCACGACCTCGTAACGGTATCTGCCTGACGGAGAAGTACCCGAATCGATGAGTATTTCCTCGGCTGAAGAAACAAAAAACGCCTTGAACATGAAGAAGCCGACCGAGCCTAAGATGTAGGTCAGGAGTATGATAGTGCCCCAGACCGTTTTTGCGCCCTCACCTGCGCCCGACAAAAGAAATATTGCAGCGCCCGTTATGAGGATAGGAATGATAATTGCCCACTCCCCGAAATAGAGGAGAAAGACAGGGAACATTGCGAAAAGAATGACTACGCTGCAAACTCGTGTTAAGATCTGTTTTCTTGAGTTGAGCATACCCAGCAATGCGATAAGTGAAACAGCGACGATAGTGATACAAAGCGAAACTCTTGACTTTATATGTACGTCATAGAAGATCGCAAGATATGCAAGGCGGCATACACCGGCTGCATACAAAACGCTTATCAACGCCATAGCACGTTTTGTCCAGATATTTGACAGTATATTTTTCATTGTTGCCTCCGTGTAAGAGCCTGTTCAGTATCTGTTGACATTCAGATTTTTGAGCATAATTTTGTTGAGGACAAGGAAAAATCATGCAGGAATGCTTTCGCATTTCAAGTGATTTTAACGCAGTCATCGGCAAAATTTGCCGAAAAGCTGTGTGCTGACAGATGATGAACAGACTCTAAGTTTTACGGCAGATCACAAAAGCACTGCAAAACTGCCGATCTATTATCTGAGTGCGGCACAAAAATGCCGACCTGATATAGCCATACAACTTATTATACCATTGTTCAGAAAAAGTTTCAAGTTTTTTTTGAATTTTTTTCCGAAAAACTTGCACTTTACAAATTTTCGTTAAAATAGTATAATATAGATTAGATAAAAGGAGTGTTCACTGTATGAAGTCAAGATTAATTAAAACATCTAAATTAAGAATACTGTTCATGATATTGTCCGTGGCGTGTATGGTGACGATATTCATGTTCTCAATGGAAAATTCCACTGAATCCTCAAAGACAAGCGGCAGGTTCGTAAAGCTCGTCATAAAGATATTCTGCCCCGATTTTTCGGAATATTCAAAGTATAAACAAAAAGAACTTACGGATACCATCTCATTTTTCATAAGAAAGCTTGCACATTTCAGTATCTATACGTTTCTCGGTCTGTGTATGTCGCTTTCTGAGGGCAGTCACAAACTGCTGAGCAAAAAATCGCTTGTACCGCTCATTTTAGGTATACTTTACGCCATATCCGATGAGATCCACCAGTCATTCTCTCCCGGACGTTCCTGTGAGCTGAGAGATGTCTGCATAGACTCCTGCGGTGTAATGACGGGAATACTCATCTCAATGGTCATTATAGCAATACGCAGTGCCATAAAGAAAAAGCACAGTATCCGTAAAGAAACTGCGGCATGAATTATGAGCATCTCTAAAATACTTTTTTAATACAAAGCAAAAGGGACAGCGAAAACTGTCCCTTAAAATTACACATATTACTGCATACCGCCTCTTACGTAGAAGTTATCCTGAATGATAAGAGCACAGCCGCCGAGGAAGTTATTCTTTCCTTCAAGTCTGCTGAGAACGACTCTGTCAGCGATCTCCTCGCTTACGAGACGTATCATTTCTCTCTTAACATAGTCAAACTGTTTTTCGTTGAGCTTAAAGTTATGAAGCACGATACGCTTTGCAAAATGGCTGATGGAAAGATTATTGATAAGCACGGTATACTTTGCAATGATATCATCCACGAGACTCTTTACCGGTTCTTCGCCTCTCATAAGAGCCATGAATACGTTATCTGTGTTTATCTTGGTCTTATCTCCTTCGGTCAGTTCAAAAAGCACCGGTGTTCTGTCCTTTGAGTAGATGTCATATACTGCATTGAGCATAGCTGTTCTTGAAAGCTCTGCCTTGACAGAACCGTTCGGATAGCCTTCATATGACTTACCGTTCGGACAAACGATAAACTTTTCGATAGTTGAGGTATACGAGATATAGTCAGGAGAAAGCTCGTTCTTGTTAATAACAGCGAGATTTACCTGATTACCGTTGTGAATGAATGCCTGATTAGTCTGATAGCCGTTCTGAGTTCTGAAATCGTTGCTTGCAAGAGCCATAAGACCTATAGCATTGCCGCAGTGAATTTCAAAATCAAGACCGCCTGAGAGCTTGTCAATGAAGTTTTTGAAATCAAGTACTCCGTCCTTGTAGAATATCTTCAACTTACCCCACATTGAAGGAACTACACCAACACCGAGACCGAGAATTTTCTCTTTGGTAAGAGCGCTGTTCTCCACCATTTCGTTACTGGTCTTGATAATGTAGTTAATAATATCCTTACTTGTCGTTCTGTCGTCAATGACCATGCTTGCCTTATCGAGAATGTCCGAATTAAGGTTAGTAAGACCAATACTTACTTCTCTTTCATCAACGGTAGCACCCAGTGCAAAGCGGCTGTTCACATTGATATCGATAAGTATTTTTCTTCTGCCCTTCTGAAGCTTTTCTGCGTTAACCGGAGCTTCGCCTATCTCCACGAGAACACCTTCTTCGATCATCTCGTTAGTTATGATCGTAACGGCAGCTCTTGTAATTTCAAGAGCACTTGCCACATCAACTCTTGATATCGGGCCTGATTCCCTGATAACTCTGAGAATCTGCATTCTGTTTCTTCTTTTCAGGTCAAGTTTGCTAATTCCTCTTTTTTCCATAGTAACAACTCCGTTTCTGTCACTGCAACAATACAGACAAGACAGAACCGCCGAACAGCGCATTTCGGAAGTCTCCCTATACTATTGTAGCAGCACCGCACAAAATCCATGCACTGCTGCCCTTGAAAATCACTTTTATCCCCGCAAACTGTTATCTGAGTCATTGCTGAAATAAATTTTTCACTCTTTGCAAAGTATGTAATTTATAACGTATATTTATTATAACACAATTCCGCTAAAATTCAAACATTTTATTGAAAAAAATAATAAAATCAGCAATTTAAACAAACGACTCAGTTTAAATTTGTTAAAAATTCCGTCAACTGCACGATAAGTGGCAGAGTACCTATGGAAAGAACCGTTCCAAAGGTGAAAATTTCGGAAGAAAACAGCGAATTTTTGCCGCATCTTATGCATTGCAGAGTACACATTGCGGCAGGCGGTGCAGAGGCAGCAACGATGACTGTCATCCTCACCTGTTCATCAACAGCGTCTCCCAGAAGTGAAAACAAAACCGAAACTACTGTCGGCAGCAAAAGCAGTTTCAGAAAGCATACGAAATAAACTCTCGGCTTTTTCAGCAGAGCGATTATATTCGTTTCTGACATTGTAACGCCTGCAACTATCATAGCAACAGGCGTATTGACTGCTTTAAGGTGATTAAGTGCATCATACGGTATTTTCGGCAGGCGGATATGCAGAAAAAACGTGACCAGACCGAGCACGATGGAAATAACCGTCGGCGAATAGAATACTTTCAGAGCACGTTTCAGGTCTTTCTCGCCTGACAGCATGATAATTCCGTGAGTCCACGCAAAAAGATTGAAAGTTGTTATGAATGCCGCAAGATAAAATACGCCCATATCCCCGAAAAGTGCCGAAACAAGCGGAATGCCCATAAAACCGCAGTTTGAGTATATCGAAGAAAAGCGCTCTATCTCGTATTCCCTGCCGTCTTTTCTGCGGACGAGCAGCCGTGACATACTGATGAATATGCAGAACGAGATGACCGACAGCAAAAACGTCAGCAAAAGATTTTTCACAAGCTCAGGTCGGTAATCCGTCTGATATGACATAAAAATAACAACCGGATTGATAATATCCATAAGGAATTTTGAAAGATCCTTGTTTGTTTCCTTGCTGATTATCCCGATTTTTGCACACATAACGCCAGCCATTATCAAAATCAGCATGATAATGGTCTGATTGAGAATAGTAACAGCCATAAAGCCTCCCGATCACAAACCAAAGCGGCAACTTTTCTGATACCCTTGCTGCTGTACCTCATTTCTTGAGGGAAACCCTTTTGAAAAAGGGTTCTCCCTCAAACTCCCTTCCTAAAACT
>JAKSQT010000086.1 GCA_024403995.1 Ruminococcus sp. | reverse complement strand
TCTTCTTCAGGACAAGCAGAAAAATTCAAGATTTAGTTGGTGGAGCAATAATATGGGCACCTCTAAAAAACCGTTTTGAGTAAGGAAAAGCAGTTAGGTACAGGTTATGCAAGAAAAGCCATTGAAGGCGGGCTTTCGCACTACGAGAGGGCTTGACGCAGCATATGCTGTACATAGCTGCTTTTCCTCAGAAGGGAGGTTTAGAGATGCCCATATGCTTATTTTTCGGTTACATTAGTTGCAGCATCACCATATAGATATCAGTCTGCACCGTATCCTTTGACATAAGCTAAAGATTTTCATGCGTGGAACTGTCTGAATATATGGTGTTCGCTGACATCTGCAACAATAATATGTTACTACTAATATATCATATGTATAATCATAAGTCAATAGATTTTGTGAATAATATTGCTGATAATTTCAGATGATTGTATAAAGCGTGCATAAAGTACAAAGACGGTGCGACTATTCTGTTGTTCCTTTTTCCGCTGATATGGGTTGACTTATTTGCACATGAGATATATAATTATGATAGTTATTTGCAAACGGCATTAGTATATGGGCACCTCTAAAAAACCTTCTGAGAAAAAGCAGCTATTTACAGCATATGCTGCGTCAAGCCCTTTTGTAGTGCGAAAGCACGCCTTCGATGGCTTTTCTTGCATAACCTGTACCTTACTCAAAACGGGTTTTTAGAGGTGCCCTAAAGAAAATTTTGGGGCAGAGGAGGATATATATGCATGAAGGATTCAGCAAAGATGAAATAATCGTATTGATGTCTATGAACGGCTGTCTGGCAATTTATGCATTACTTGATGGATTCGGCTTGCACGGTAACAGATATTTCAGTCTTGCAGGCATTATTATTCTGATGCTTTTCATCGCATATATGTGCTTCAACAGATTTATAAAACTGCTGATTTTAAGTAAAAAAGGCGACTTCTATGATTCAACCGCTGTGGTCAAAGATATAGAGTATGAAAAAAACATCGTAAAACGAGTTGAATATTATACAATTGAGTATACCGATGAAAAATATAAAGTCCATGAAGAAAAAGTATACCGGTATTCTGCTGTGAAAAGCTGGGACATCGGGAAGAAATTGAAGATAAAAATCAATAAAACAAAACCTGATAAAATTATCATTGCAGGCAGTGATTTCGCTGTATCTCTTATCTGGCTGATATCAGGGATTATTGCCGAAATCGTACTTGCTGTTTTTATCGTATTTATCAATAGACACAGTATGTGAAAAAATGGAGGAATTATGAATTTATCGTTTACAGTCACACAAAGCGAATTATCAGATCTGCTCTTAAATCTTTCCCCGATAAGACCCGTTTTCATATGGGGTGCACCGGGAATAGGCAAATCATCTCTTGTTCAGAAATTTGCAGATGATGTTGGTTTGGAATGTGTTTCGCTTCTCGGAAGTCAGCTTGCACCGGAGGATATTATCGGTATTCCTCAGATAAAGGGCGAAACTTCGGAGTTTATGCCGCCTAAAATGATAGCAAGAAAAGAGCCTTATGTCCTTTTCCTTGATGAACTGAATGCCTGTTCTCAGGAGGTGCAGAAGGCGTTTTACAGCCTTATTCTCGAAAGGCGAATCGGTGAATATCATCTCCCGAAAGGCAGTGTGGTGATAGGCGCAGGAAACCGTTCACAGGACAGTGCTATTGTTAAAACAATGTCAACAGCCCTGATAAACCGTATGTTCCACGTTCAGCTTGTTGCAGAACCTCAACAGTGGTTGAACTGGGCGTATGAAAATGAACTTCATCCGTGGGTGATCGACTACATAACCCAGCGTCCCGATCACCTCTTTTCAGAACCGCCGAAAACAGAAGAACCATATTCTACGCCACGTTCATGGCATATGCTCAGTGATGCTCTGAAAGAATACGGCGCAGGCGAAAAGGAAGTACCCGAAAAGATATTGAAAGTTCTTGCATTCGGTTCGGTTTCGTCAAATCATGCGGGATTATTCCTTGCATTCGTAAAAAGTCTCAGCAATAAAAATCTGCTCAGTCAGATAATAAAAGGCGATGAAAAATGGCCCTCAGAGCCGGAAAACAGAGATGTTCTTTATTTCGTTGCCCAGAGTTTCCGTGCAAAACTTCTTATGGAGCTTCCGCCTGATAAGCAGAAGATCGATAAGAATACACAATTCCTCACACATCGTGCAAAGGCTCTGATAAAGGATCTGTCTCATATCAATATCGAACTTGCACAGATGATCGTTTCGTCAGACGACGGAAAAGTTCTGCCTGAATGGTTCATGGTGGAAATAGTCCGTGATCTGCCACGTCTTATTAAAAATGATAAATAAGCTATGGGAAAGAATAACGAAAATACAAAAATATCACGAAACGAACAGCAGCTTATAGACGGTCTCGAACTGACAGGTCAGCATCCGCTTTTCGGAAAAGTCAGCGTTGCAATAGAAGTTGTTCCGCAAAGCAGACTTGGAAAAAGGGTACCTGCAAAAGTTTCGTCATCAGGAAGGATATATCTCAATAAGGACTGTGACTATTCGCCGAAGGAATGGGCATATATCATCGCTCACTGTAAGCTGCATCTGTGTTTCGGACATTTTGATGCGGATAAGATGCCGGGGTATTATCAGAAAATATCGGAAAAAGAAAAGGTATGGGTCAATGACTATATCCCTGAAATATGGAATATGGCTTGTGATATCTATATCTGCCGTTTTCTTGCCGATGTGAAATTTGGAACGCCATATATTTTTGAATCTCAGCTTGCGGAGTATGGCTCAAGTTCAAGCGAGATAAAAATATATGAGCAGCTTATTATGAAAAATGTTTCAGCAGACAGCAGCTCATTCGGTACTGCCGGTACAAATCCTGACATGATTGGTACGGATAAACCGCTGAAATACGGCAATTACGACCACAACAGATATTCCTCGGAGTTTGCATATGCCCTTGCAAATTCAGTACGTAAAGTCATCGATCAGGCAGGCGGTCTGATATCGGATGACAAAATAAATAAATCACTCATGCAGCTTGCTGCGGACTGGTTTGTCAATCATTATCCTCTGCTTGGCGGAATTGCCATGGGTTTCAAGCTTATTGATACAAAAAGCCGTTATGATCTGGATGATATCTCAATAGCTGCCATAAATGTTGTTGACGGCGAAATATATGTAAATCCTGCGGCTTGTCTGTCGCTTGAGGAATGGAAATTCGTTCTGGCACATGAATACCTTCATGCAGGTTTGCAGCACCATGCAAGACGAAACGGCAGAGATGCATATTTCTGGAATGTTGCCTGTGACTATGTAATAAACAGTTGGCTGAATGAGATGCAGATCGGTGAAATGCCGAAGGGCGGTCTGATGTATGACGAAACGCTTAAAAATTTGTCCGCAGAGGAAATATACGATATTATCATTGATAAGATACGCAAAAATTCAAAAACAGAAACATTCCGTGGCTATGGAAAGGGAGATATCATTGACAAAGGCTGGTCGCCTGAACTGGATAAGGCGGCATCGCTTGATGATTTCTGCAAAAGTGCACTCAGAAGCGGTCTGGAATATCATACCTCAAATAACAGAGGATTTATCCCGTCCGGACTTATCGAGGAGATAAAAGCACTTTCAATGCCGCCTGTGCCGTGGGACGTTGAACTTGCAAAATGGTTCGATGCCCACTTTGCTCCGCTTGAAAAGCGCCGCAGCTATGCAAGACCAAACAGACGGCAGAGCAGTACTCCAGATATTCCTCGTCCGAGTTGGATAAAGAATGATATCTCTGACAACAGCCGTACATATGGCGTTATTATTGATACGTCAGGTTCAATGTCTCCGACACTTATCGGCAAGGCGCTTGGTGCGGCGGCAAGCTATTCCGTAGCCCATGATGTGACTGCGGTAAGAGTAGTTTTCTGTGACGCTGATGCGTATGATATGGGATACTGTTCGCCTGAAAATATCGCAGACCGTGTTATGGTAAAGGGCAGAGGAGGCACACAGCTTCAGCCTGCCGTTGACTTGCTTGAAAAGGCACAGGATTTCCCGAAAGACGGCCCGATACTGATAATCACCGATGCAGATATAGAATATGACCTCAAAGTTCATCGTGAACACGCTTTTCTTATTCCCGAAGGAAAAAGACTGCCGTTCCGTCCAAAAGGAAAGGTATTCTGTTTTGTGTGATATCGTTTACTGAACTGAATATGTCTGAATAAGATACGATAGGATATAGGCAACACCGCACAAAGATTGTGCGGCAGAAACGCAGTTAGATTTTTCGTCAGATTGTACAGAAATTTTGCAGGCATACTGTCGTATGGCAAAGAATTTCTGTGCAAGATGACGGAAAAGATACAAGTTTATGACGTACAAAGTCGTCAGACGTGCTTTGTGCGGTGTTGCCATAATAAAGCCCATGTAAATTGTAACCGTAATGTGCAATTTACATGGGCTTTCAAGTTCTTATTTTACAGTCAGAACAGCTTCAGAAGATACAGCGGACTGACCGTTTTTATTTGTAACGATACAGCGGTATTTCATACCGTTCTTTGATGCAGAGGCAGTTTCTGTCAGAGTTGGTGTCTTTGCTGATGCAGAGGTAAGGTTTGTCCATTTATTTGAGCCTGCATTGCAGTACTGCCATTGATAAGAGATATTATCTCCGAAAAATGCAACGCTGAATTTTGCCTGAGAAGAAGCCGAAACTGTCTGGCTCTTAGGACCGTTAGTATTCAGGAATTCCCAGAAAGACTGGTGATACTGATGGAGATTGTATAATACCTCATCCAGTCTTTTGTTTACACTTTCCATATCAGAAGCATAGGCAAACTGTAAAAATCCGTTGTATGCATTAAGATCGTCATAGAAATCATACTGTATTCCGATGCCGTCCAGATCATAGTCATAGTCGATAATTCCGGTAGAACTGTTGACTTTATAGGAGGACAACGACATAAGATAGCCGTTGATATTATTGGTATATTTCTGGAGCAGTGGGTGTTCTGAGAAATTTGACTGTTTTGCATCACTGTCCTCGTATCCACCAAGGAAATTGCCGTAATAGGTTGAATAAGGTGATTTGTTTTTAAGATTATTGTATGATGAGTTATCATTCGTAATATCAACTGTATAGTAATTGCCGTCTATTTTTACGACATTCCATGCGTGCAGACTATGACCTACATAATATGACTCAATATCAGCAGCAGCGAGAAGCATTGTGTATGCTTTTGAAAAACCATCGCAGACAGTTTCACCGATACCTTCGCCACGTTCATTGACAGCATAGCTCAGAAATACCGAAGATGCAACATGGTTTTCGTTATCATAAGTAGCCTCGCCGTTTGCTCTGTCCTCATATTCACAGTGATAGATAAGCCAGTCGTGAAGCTGACGTGCCTTTATAGCATCGCTCATCCATGGATCTGTTTCGGTTGCAACAATATATTCACAAAGTTCTGTACAGTAATCGTTGACAAATCCTACATTGATACTTCTGCAGAAATTGTTGCGTACAGCCTCTGTAACAGCAGGGTCAAGAACAGGGTATTCAATGCCGTTTTCATCTGTTTCATGAGCAATGGCATTTACTCCGTTTACAGTATAAAGATTAGGGCAGTTTTTGAAGGCTTCAAATCCGATATCAGAATTAGTATAGGCTTCATCTGAAATAGTTACGCTTGTAAGAGCTGTGCAGTCTGAAAATGCTTTTGCACTTATCTCTGTCGGACCGTTTATTGTAAGCGACTGAAGTGTATCACAGCCCAGAAATGCACGCTGCTGAATGAGCTTCAGAGTTTCAGGAAGAACAATGGAAGTAATATTTGTGTCTTGAAATGAAAAAAAGTCGATCACTGTGACAGGCATACCGTCGATAGTGGAAGGAACAACAACTTCTTTGCTTTTTCCTCTGTATGCACGGATAGTTACTTCTTTTGTCTTGTCATCGGTAACATAAACTAAACCGTCTGATGTTGTACCTGAACCGGCGTGAGCAGTAAGGCTGATAAAATTGTTGCTGAGCAAAGCAGAGGAAGGCACTGAAATACCGATCAGTGCTGCGGAAAGAGCGGTAAGGGCTTTTTTCTTTTTCATATGAAAACCTCCAATTTCAGTCTGTGGCATATATACTTGAATATATGCGTAAATATAAACGTTTTATGAACAAGAAATTAACATTTCTTGAACAAATCTTTACGAAAGTATTATAACACATCTATCACATTTTGTCAATAACAAATCAATAAAACAGCAAGGTTTAGTTGGCTTTGAAATATTGCTCCACCAACTAAATCTTGAATTTTTCTGCTTGTCCTGAAGAAGAAATTCTGCGTCAGAAAACCTTGAAATACGTTAGTATTCCTGCGGCTTTCTTCCTTGACTTTCTCCTTCATTACTTCGCATAAAATATTCAAGACTTAATTGGCTGAGCAATAATAACAAAAACGACCTGATTTCAGTTGAGATCAGGTCGCTTTTATTTGTGGAAATCAGACCTTTTCAGAGTCCGAATTTATTTTATGTAATACTAAAAAGCTATTTAACAATTACATATTGCTGACTATTGTAGCAATACCGTCTGCGTAAGTTGCAGCGCCGAAAACTACAGCCGGAACGCCGATGCCTACTGAAGATGCAGCAATACCGCCAACAACACCGGCTGTGCCTACTGCACAAAGGCATACGCCCTGAAGAACACCGAAGAATGTGCCTCCGTTAATGTCGAGAAGGCTTAAATCGTCAAGCTCGCAAAAATTATTCATAGTAATATCTCCTTTTCCCGAAATCATGTTGTAGCCTTATCAAGCCAGCTAAATCCGAGTGCACCCATGCCTGCGCCTACTGAAACGCCTGCAGCAACACCGGCAACAGGAGTAGCAACAAGGCTTGTAGCAAATCCTGTTGCAACACCTGCAGCAGGAGCGAATGCAACGAGAAGTGTGCCGCCTACAGCGTAGCCGACTTCTTTCCAGCCGCCGCCTTCGATTTCCATCATATCTGTTGATGAAAGCTCAGAAAAGCCATTTGTCATTATATTTTCCATTTTGTTAATCCTCCTAATTAATTAAATAAAAATATATATCAAGATACACTCGTACAGAAACCGTACGCTTTTCTATAGGAATATACCATAATATCTAAATGATATTACACTTCTTTTTTGTTGATTATGCTTATATTATATACTTAGAAAACGCCGTTGTCAATAGTTTGATTTATTTTCGTATACATGATGTGTTAACATAATCGTTTTTGTGTTACAACTATCGTAAATGTCAATGAGGGGAAATTCTTACAGCTCAAAAAGCCGTTTTTTTATGGAAAAATCGATTATTTTTTTATATAGCAGCATCTTAAAAACTTACTCTTATTAGGAAAAATATACAGATACAGCGTTTTTTTATATATATGGCAACACCGCACAAAGCACGTCTGACGACTTTGTACGTCATAAACTTG
>JAKSQT010000085.1 GCA_024403995.1 Ruminococcus sp. | reverse complement strand
TTGTACCAGTTTTCCGTTGCCCTCTCCCTTTTGCCCAAGAGGTGCCCCTCTTTGGCGGACAACTGACAGTCTCGTAAAGAGTAACAATAGAAGAATAAACTTCAATTTTGTATAATGGGGATTTGGGGACGTCGAGGACGCCGTCCCCTACAAATGCATTAACGAAGAATAGCAATAGAAGAATAAACTTCAACTTTGTATAATGGGGAATTAGGGACATCGAGACCGCCATCCCCTGCAATTCAGAACCCCCCCATCAAATTCCACACGTCAAGGCGTTTATTGCGGTAAATTATTACAAAAAAAATACAATTTGCATTTTTACTGAAATATCATTGACAAAATGGTTGACATTTGCCGAAAAGATTGGTAAAATAGATATATTGACATACTGTGTTTCGTGCAGTATGCTGTAAGTGAAAAAATATGAAAATAGAAAAAATATAACAAAAGGAGGAGCTGCTTTGGGAGAACTTAAACACTGTTACAGATGCATGGAAGAAATAAACGAAGACCTTAACATCTGCCCCTCATGCGGCTACGATGCTTCCACACCGAATAACCCTATGTATATCACCCCCGGAACTCTGCTCAGAGAAAAATACCTCTGCGGCGTTCTGCTTGAATACAACGGCGAGGGCGCTACTTATATCGGTAAGGACATCACCACAGGCAACAAGGTAAAAATCAGAGAATATATGCCGATAAATCTCTGTACCCGTATCAAAAACCGCTCCGCTATCAGCGTAAACTACAACAACCTTGCAAAATACAAGGCTTTCATGGCGGAGTATACCGAGCTTAACAAGTCCCTTGCAAAGCTCCGCAATAACCCGAATATCATCACCGTTCTCGATATGTTCGCCGAGAACAACACCACATATACTGTCTTCAAGTATACCGACAGCGTAAAGCTTCTGGACTACCTGAAAGAAAATGCAGGCGAACTGAGCTGGGATCAGGTATCACGTATCTTCCCTCCCCTGTTCAATGCCATCGGCATTCTCCATAACGCAGGCATCACCCACCGTGCTATCAGCCCCGATACTGTCTATATCAACGACAAGGAGGAGCTTACTCTCTGCGGTTTCAGCGTTTCTTCCGCAAGAACCGTCAACGCCGGTCTGGAGTATGAGCTTTTCAAAGGCTATGCCGCTCCCGAACAGTATTCCGCAAGCAGCAACAGCCGTCAGGGTACATGGACTGATGTTTACGGCGTGTGCGCTCTCCTCTACAGAGCACTCACAGGCTGTATGCCGATCGACTCGGTAACACGTCTCAAGCATGATGACCTTCACGAGCCGTGCGTTCTCGACTCACGCATCCCGTCACACGTTTCCGCCGTTATCATGAGAGGTATGAGCCTTTCGGGCAGAGACAGAATACAGACTATCACAGAGCTTGTCACAAAGCTTTTCGAGCAGCCTTCAGATGATGATGATACTGCAACTCTCGACTACAGCGCAGCCGATGCCCTCAGAGATGCACAGGAACAGCAGCCAAGACCTGTTCCGCAGCCTGAATATGCACACCGCTCACAAGAGCCGAGACCAAGACCAAGACCACAGTCAGGTGCACAGCGTTCTCAGCATCCTCAGCAAGGCAATGCAAAACGCAGACCTCCGCAGTCATCTCAGAACGGTCAGCGCAGAAGACCTCCCGAAAGATACCATGAGGAGGAATACCGCTATGAAAGGGAAAGCACTGCCGAGAAGATAAAAACTCCGCTTATTATCGGTATTCTTCTTGTGGCAATTCTGCTTATCTTAGGCGTACTGGTATACAACGTCCTCTATCACCCGGAGGAGGAGGAAGACCCGAGAAAGAAGCGCCGCACGACTTCCGTTTCCGATGAAGTATCCGAAGAAGCCGAGACTACGACCAATGAGTCAAATATCGAAATGCCGAACCTTATCGGACGTTTCTTTGATCAGGAAGTTGAAAAATGGTCTGAATTCTTCACTATTGAGCCTACCTACGAGCTTACAGACAGCTATGATATCGATATCATCTATGATCAGGACATTGATGTCGGTACTATGATATCAAAGGGCGATGTCGTCAAGGTCACTGTCGCAAAGGGCAGAATGTCCTCGTTTATCCCTGACTTTGAGGGAATGAACACCGTTGCATACAAGAAAGCTCTCGAAAAGGCAGGTATCCCGAAAGATCACTATGAATTTGTTGAGGCTAAGTTCTCATACGGCAATCCCGACTCGGTTATTGAACTGAAGATAGGCGACGAAAAAGCCAAGCCGGGCGCAATCTTCGACAACAAGAGCGACAAGAAGCTCTCTATCTACTATATTCCGGGTTCAGGTTCTTCCGAGGTCTATACAACAGCTTATCAGGCATACTACACAACAGCCAATTATTCGGCAGTTACAACAAATCAGTACGGCACGACAGGAAATTCAGGATATACTCCTGTATACACCACTCAGGCAGAGCCGATATACACTGATCCGCCTCAGCAGCCTGTTGTGACAGATCCGCCTCAGCAGCCTGTTATCACAGATCCGCCTACACCTGTTGTTCCCGAAACACCTCAGCAGCCGGTTGAACAGCCACAGGGCGGCGGCGATGCACCGGCAGAATAAAATATTGCTCCGCCAACTAAATCTTGAATTTTTCTGCTTGTCCTGAAGAAGAAATTCTGCGTCAGAAAACCTTGAAATACGTTAGTATTCCTGCGGCTTTCTTCCTTGACTTTCTCCTTCATTACTTCGCATAAAATATTCAAGACTTAATTGGCGGAGCAATAATAAAAATAACAGGCGGATACCTCAGAAATGAAGTGTCCGCCCGTTTTGTTACTCAGCAATTATGCATTATGTATCAGTTTTTCTTATTTTTACGGTAGATAATAGCAAGACCTTTGATGAGAAGGTTGCCGTCTGCGATTATCTGACGTTTGCAGAGAGGAGTGACAAGTTCAGCGATACCGCCTGTTGCGACTGCTGTACACTTTTCGCCTATTTCCTCCTCGATGCGCTCAATTATACCGTCAAGCGCACAGGCATTTGAATAGAGCAGACCGCTTTTGATGCAGTCAATGGTATTCGTGCCGATTATGTTCTTAGGTGCCTCAAAGTTGACCTTCGGGAGCTGTGCGGTACGTGCGATAAGAGCATCTGCCGCAACGCCCATGCCCGTCATGATAAGTCCGCCACGGTAATTTTTGTTTTTGTCCACTACGGAAACAGTGGTGGCAGTACCCATATCGATGATGATAAGCGGCACAGGGTACTGATTTATAGCCGCTACGGCATCAACAGCCTGATCGCTGCCGAGCTGTGCCGGATTGTCTATGAGTATATTGAGACCTGTTTTCACTCCGGGGCCTGCGAGCATCACGTCCACGCCGAACAGCTTTTTCACGGCATCCCTGACAGTAGATGTTACTGACGGAACGACCGATGACATGATAGAGTCATCGATATCGGAAATATTCAACCTGTTCATTTCGAGAATTGTTTTTATCATTACCGCATATTCTGCGGCACTTGCGTTGTGATTGGTAGAGATGCGCTCGGAGAAAACTATTTCGTCATTCTCGTTGACACAGCCAAAAACTATGTTTGTATTGCCTATATCTACAGCTAAGAGCATATTGACAGCCTCCCGTTATGTCTTTTTATATGTATTATAACATGGATTTAATAAAAAATCTACCATTTTTGAAAAAAATGTGCTATAATTATTCTAATAACCCGTTTTGGGTAAGAGAAAACAGATAGGTAACCAATAAAATCAGGTTGAATATTTCACAAAACAACCAATACAATGCCCTGAATATTCAGCAGTATCAACAAAAATCAGCAAAAATTCTATTTTTTTCAAAAAAACAGTGTCACATTCACGTTTTTATACGATTATAATAATGTAGGCATCTCTGAAAACCGTTTTTCTCAGAAGGGGGGTTCAGATGTGCCCATAAAGGAGAATAAAAAATGCTTAAAGGAAAAACAGTTTTTCTCGGAGTTTCAAGCTCCATCGCCGCTTATAAAATGTGCAACCTCGCCCGTATGCTCACAAAGCTCGGCGCAGAAGTCCATGTTGCCATGACTCCGAATGCCCGGAATTTCGTCCATCCGCTCACATTCGAGACTCTCACTCAGCACAAATGCCTCATAGATACATTCGACAGGAATTTCGAGTACAGCGTGGAACACGTCTCTATCGCCAAAAAAGCCGATGTTGCCGTGGTAGCTCCTGCAACCGCAAACGTCATAGGCAAAATTGCAAACGGCATTGCAGACGATATGCTGACCACAACTCTCATGGCTTGCCCGTGCAAAAAAATCATCGCTCCTGCCATGAACCACAATATGTTCCATAACCCGATAGTTCAGGACAATATCGAAAAGCTGAAAAAATTCGGCTATGAGATAATCGAGCCTGTCCACGGTATGCTCGCAAACCGTGATTTCGGCGACGGAAAGCTCCCCGATGAGGAGACTATCCTTGAATATATCATTCGTGAGATCGCCTTTGAAAAAGACCTCGCAGGCAGAAAGATCATGGTCACGGCAGGCGCTACCCGTGAAAGCATCGACCCCGTCCGCTTCATTACCAACCATTCAAGCGGAAAAATGGGATTTGCCGCTGCAAGAGCCGCTATGCTGCGTGGTGCTGATGTTACGCTTGTTGCCGCACATACCGAGGTCGAGCCGCCTATGTTCGTTGATGTCGTGAAGGTCGAGTCCGCCGAGGATATGTTCAATGCCGTAACGGAACGTCAGAACGATATGGACATCATCATCAAAGCCGCCGCAGTTGCCGATTATACGCCTGTTGTCACGGCTGACAGCAAGATAAAGAAGTCGGATGATGATATGTCGATAGCATTGAAGCGCACAAAGGATATACTTAAATATATCGGTCAGCACCGCCGTGAAGGTCAGGTTCTCTGCGGTTTTTCGATGGAGACTGACAATGTTATTGAAAATTCACGCAGAAAACTTGCCTCGAAAAATGTGGATATGATATGTGCAAATTCGCTGAGGACTTCGGGTGCAGGCTTCGGAACAGACACAAATGTTATTACTATGATAACTGCTGACGGCGATGAGGAACTTGAGCTTATGTCAAAATTTGATGCTGCAAACAAGATACTGACAAAACTTGACGAAATATACAAAAATAAATGACCGACGAAATAAATGCAAAGCCGCTGTGTTTTATCCGTTCATTTTTATTGAATATACCGAAAAAGCATGGTATTATTCATATTTTTCACAAATTGTCTTTTATTTTCCTTTTGAATATGGTATACTTTAATAGTATATTTATCACATCATAATCAACAATGCACTCTGCTTTTATTTGTGCATTTTTCCCTCTAATGTTTTCATCAGATAAACCTTCTGCATTCGGAACAGGGGGAGTTCCGAGGCAGTATTGATCAATGAGGAGTACATATGAAAGTTAAAAAAATAGTCGCTTCTGCTATGTCAGTCACACTTTGTCTGGCATATGCCGTTCCGTTTGCTTCACTGGCTGAAACAGATAACGAAACACCTGTCATTCTTCCTGTTCCGGTAATTGCAGCAGATACAGCCACGGCTTCAACTACAACAGCCGCAGCTACCACTAAAGCTGCAACTACACAAGCTGCAACTGCCGCAACAACAAAAGCAACCACAAAAGCTGCAACTGCCACAACTGCTGTAAAGACAACAACCACGGCTTCAACTTCTGTCACAACAGCAACCACAACAAAAAAGCCTTCCGGCCCTGTTCCGGGATATGTTCTTGGCGACCCTACAGGCGATATGATAATCAATGCGATAGATGCTTCCGCAATTCTTATTGAGTATGCAAGCACCTCTGCAAATCGTCCTGCAACATTCTCATCTATCCAGAGACTTGCCGCTGACGTTGATAAAAACGGCAAAGTAGATGCTGTTGATGCCTCAAAGGTACTGAGCTACTATGCCTATTCTTCCGTTGACAGTTCACTTTCGCTCTCTGAATTCCTTGACCCTGAAAATCAGGAGCTTATCAATAATCCTACCACAACGACCACTGCAAAGATAACAACTACTACAACTACAAGCACACCGACGACCACAGCAACAAATGCACCAACTACTTCCGCAACAAATGCTCCGACTGCCACAACCACAAATGCTCCGACAACCTCCGCAACAAATGCTCCTACAACCACAACTACAAAAGCTCCGACAACTTCCGCAACAAATGCTCCTACAACCACAACTACAAATGCTCCGACAACCTCCGCATCAACTACTTCATCAGGAACAACTGCCACTACGGCAGCTACCACAGCTTCACCAAATGCACCTACAGGCATAAAGCTCTCCAAAACTACAATGACAATAAACAAGGGCGATAAGGACATCGCTCAGGTTGAATACGTTCCTTCGACCGTTGCCGAAAGCGAAAAAGAAATAATCTGGACAAGCTCCGATGAAAAGGTAGCAACCGTCGATGCAAAGGGATTTGTCACAGGTATCGATGCAGGCACTTGTACAATAACTGCAAAGAGCAAGGGCAATTCCAATGCCAAGGCTGAAATTAAGGTTACTGTCAATGCTCCGAACAAGGTATCCGAAATAAAGCTCGACAAGACTGAAATCAAGGTAAATATCGGACAGAAGGACATCTCATATGTAACTATGACTCCGGCAAATCTCCCAGAGTCTGAAAAAGGCGAAACATGGACAAGCTCCGATACAAAGATAGCGACCGTTGACCAGTACGGCTGGATAACAGGCGTTGCCGAGGGTACTTGCACAGTTACTGTCCAGAGCAAGAATAACCCGAATGTCAAGGCTTCTGTCAAGGTCACTGTCAGCAACCCGAACAAGATAACAGGCATTTCTCTCACCAAGACCGCTATGAGCCTTGAAGTCGGCGGAAAGTCTGATATCTCATATGTAACTATGGCTCCTGCAAATCTCCCTGAGTCTGCAAAGGGCGAAAAATGGACAAGTTCAGATACAAAGGTAGCTACTGTTGACCAGTACGGCTGGGTAAAGCCTGTCGGCGCAGGTACTTGTACTGTTACCGTTCAGAGCGTGAATAACCCGAATGTCAAGGCTGATATCAAGGTCACTGTTGTCGGCGCTTCATCTACCGTCAGTGCGATAAATCTCACCGAAAACAATATCACCCTCAATGTCGGATACAGCAAAATGCCTATCGTTACCATGCTCCCGTCCTCTCTCCCTGAGTCTGCAAAGGGCGAAATATGGACAAGCTCCGATACAAAGGTAGCTACCGTTGACTGGCTCGGAAATATCACCGCAGTCGGCGCAGGCACTTGTACAGTTACAGTCCAGAGCAAGAACAATACCGCTGTAAAGGCAGAAGTCAAGGTCACTGTTGTTGATCCCAACAAGGTAAGCGAAATTCAGCTTTCCAAGACTGCTATGAACCTCACAGTCGGCGGCGCTAAGGATATCTCTTATGTCACAATGAAGCCTGCAACTCTCCCTGAGTCTGCAAAGGGCGAAAAATGGACAAGCTCAAATACCGCTGTTGCTACCGTTGACCAGTACGGCTGGGTAACTCCTGTTGCCGCAGGTACCTGTACTGTTACCGTTCAGAGCGTGAATAATCCGAATGTCAAGGCTGATATCAAGGTAACAGTCACAGGCGCATCTTCTTCCGTAACAGGCATTGAGCTTTCAAAGACTGCAATGAACCTCACAGTCGGCGGCGCTAAGGATATCTCCTATGTCACAATGAAGCCTGCAACTCTGCCTGAGTCTGCAAAGGGTGAAAAATGGACAAGCTCAAATACCGCTGTTGCTACTGTTGACCAGTATGGCTGGG
>JAKSQT010000084.1 GCA_024403995.1 Ruminococcus sp. | reverse complement strand
TACAAGTTTATGACGTACAAAGTCGTCAGACGTGCTTTGTGCGGTGTTGCCTAAAGATGACATAGAAAGAGCACTTCCGCAGTGCTGAACGGAAGTGCTCAATATATATTATATACCTAATTCGCTGTGGATAAATTCATTTCTCTTGATGATGAAGTCAACAATTGAAACCTGATCGCCGCCGAATGAGAAGCCGCCGCCGAAGCCGAAGCCCATTCCCATTCCGCCGCCGCCCCAATCGAAGCCGCCGCCGCCAGCGCCCCAGTCGAAGCCGCCGCCGTTGTTGCCGCCGCCCCAGTCGAAGCCGCCGCCATTGTTGCCGCCGCCCCAATCGAAACCGCCGCCGCCAGCGCCCCAGTCGAAGCCGCCGCCGTTGTTGCCGCCGCCCCAATCAAAGCCGCCGCCGCCGAAGCCGCCCATGCCGCCCCACATACCGCCGCCGTTATTGCTTACCTGAAGTCCGTTAGCGCTCTTGGCGATATTGGTTTCAAACTGGTCGGCTGTGAAGAAGAATCTCGGATCTGCCTTAACATGGTCACGTATCAGTGATGCGATCTCTGCTGTAGCCTGTTCAGGCTGACTGTACATATCAACAATTTCCTTTACATAGCCTACATACATATCATAGTATTCAGGAACCTGCAAAAGTTTCAGAAGCGGACGGTCATTGACATTAGTCTGGTAAGTTGCTGTCTTGATGTCCGATGTTGCAGATGCACCGTAGTCCATGAAGTTGCCGAGTGCAAGGTTGTAGTCCCAGCCTACATAGCGCATTTTTCCGTCGTTGTACATGAGATAGTAGTTATGTGCAAGACTGCCGTTGTAACTGTCATAGTTGCAAAGTACAGCGTTTACTGCAAAGCCTTTGAGGAAGCTTGGAACATCGATAACGTCCTCAATGAACTTGTAATTGCTTGATGTAAGCTTATTTATAGCCTGTTTTACTTCGTCAATATGAACATACTGATCGTCCTTGCCGAATTTTACATCGAAGCTGTCAAGTGCCATATTCTGTGTGAATGAGCAGTATGTGTTGGCATTTCTTTCAGATGCCTTATAGAGAACAGCCTCGTCATCTGTAGCAAAACGTTCTGCAAGAGTAGTTCCCGGCTGTTCGCAGAGGAGATAGAAGCTGTATGGCTGACCATTCAGCGTCATATCTGTGTATGCAACATCAGGAGCATAGCCTTTAAGCTCATAGAAAGCGTTATAGCAGATGACATCTCTCATGCATGACGGATCGGAGTACATATTGTTCATGCAGAATTCGGTAAGACCGTGATAGTTCTGGTGCTTGTCGAACTCGTCAAGTTTAAAGCGGAAGCTGAACTTATCGCCGCCTGATGATGAAACAAACAGGAGAGAACTGTTGCCCTTTGCACGGATGCCGACATTTTCGAGTGTTTCGCCGTCGATTACAACATCACACGGAACATATTTTTCCTCGCTTGCACTCTTTATGAAGTTATTCCAGTCATTTTCATTCATTTTGACATCAACGGTATGAACCTGTGACTGGTCGAAGAAATCGCCGTAGAGAGTTTCAGCATCATCTGTATTATTGACATTTGTATACTTTTTCGGCAGACCTGCGGTGATAGGGGAGCCGTCTGAAGTGAGGTTCTCAATGCCGCCGACATAGAGCCTGTAAGGAGTTGATGTATCAAACTTATCAGATGAAACAATAATATATCTGAACTTCTTTGTTGTATCAACTTCAAAGAGGATATCATTTGATGTTGTAGTAATTGCAACAGGGTTGTTTTTCTTCCATTCCTTGACAAGGTCGAACATAAGTGTCGGAGCTTCAGTGCTCTGGATAGTTTCGCACTGATTATCCGTAGCAGTTGCAAGAACTTCTCCGCCTGAAATATTGACTGTACCAACGGCAGTAAGACCTCTGTCGCCAAATGCCCTTACTTTACCGCCGCTGATTACGATATCGGTCTCAGCCTGAACAGCGTCCTTTGCGGCTTTGATCTTGACATCGCCGCTTTCGATGGTAACGCTGCCCTTTGAAGACTTGAGACCATCACCCTCGGAATCGATTCTGAGTTTTGCATCCTTGACTGTAACGGACTTCTTGCCCTTTACAGCGTCATTGCCGTTTTCGGTGTCAAGAGTTTCTATCTTGACTGTACCGCCTGTGAATTTCAGGTCATTATTGCATGAAACGGCAAGCTGCTTGTTAGCGGTGACAGTGAGTTTACCTGTGCCTTCGTCACCGCCTTTGATAGTAAAGTCGTCCTTAGCCTCAATAATTGCTGCATCGAGGAAGTCGCCGTTATAGAGATTATCGCCGTCTGTAATTGTATTTTCTGTGCCGTCTGCAATTGTTATTGAAGTCTTTTCAGCGTTCTGAACAAGTATTGCAGGAGCATTCTTTCCCGTGATATTAACGCCGTTGAAAATGAGCTTTACAGTGCCGTTGTCAACGGTCTCATCGGGTATATCAACGCATATCTGACCATCATTGAGAGTACCCTTGATGTTGTATGTACCTGAATGAGAAATGGTCACTTTGCTGCCGCTGACCTCTGCATATTTGCCTACAACAGAGATGGAGCTGCCGTTGAGGGTGATGTCTGTATTGACCTCCTCAAGGACGATAGGCTCGGTAGTTGTAGTGGTCTGAACGGTAGTTGCTGCGGTCGTAGTCTGTGTTGAAGCCTGATAATCAGGTGAGTAAGATTCGGGGAGCTGTACCAATCCAAGAATATTTTTCTGAATGGCAAGTGCATCCATATTTGTCATGCCGTTTCCTCTTTCGGAAACATCGGCATTATCCATGCCCTGACGTGTGATGTGTGCCTCGTCAGTTCCTTCAAGTCCGAATTTTGGTGAATTTGCAAGTGACTGCATAATGAGAACAACGTCACCCATATTGATCTTGCCGTCGCAGTTTGCATCGCCGTAAAAAACGTTGTCATCTGCACCGTGGGCAGTCATCATCATACCGGCAGTCGGAACGGCAGTGACAATACATGCTGACAGAATACCTGTAAGAAGTGTACTGATCTTTCTTTTCTTCATAATAATCATCCTCCGGAAATATGAGAACCTGTTCACAAAGAGGTATAAGATGTGAACAGGCTCATTTTGGCAGTATGTACGATTCGTACATTCAGGGGTGGCGCACCGTACAAAGCTGTAGGCAATTGCTTTGTCCGGTACTGTCCTGTACAGAATAACAGCTTTTGCCTGTTGGTGTTCAGCACAGGTCGGGACAGTGTTGTCCCAACGGTATTATGCGGGAAATGATACTCTCTGTAAAATACTGTACATATTGGTCAGACTGTAATTCCGTTGTCTATATGATATTCAATTATCCTTAAAATAATCTTAATTTTGCCTTAAAAAATGGTTAAAAGCGCAAAAAAATCATCGCAATATCTGGTCAGTGAAACCTCAAAAGCACGTAAACAGGCGATTTGTGGCTTTGGTAACTGCTTAAATTTTTATCATAATTATATTGAGATGAACTTCATGGCAGCAAAATCTATTTTTATGGGTTATAGTTCTTTCGTCGGTCAAGCCGAGGCATATGACTGCGGACAGTCCGTAAACCGTTGCTTTGCTCGGTTTACTGCTTCTTAGGGAGACTCTGTATCCCTCGTACACCCTCTGCTGGGGAGTGAGCTGCTCCCCAGACCCCCACGGTATGCGGCTTCGACGTTTTGTTTTTTTAAGGCAACACCGCACAAAGATTGTGCGGCAGAAACGCAGTTAGATTTTTCGTCAGATTGCATAGAAATTTTGCAGGCATACTGTCGTATGTCAAGAAATTTCTGTGTAATATGACGGAAAAGAGCGCCCGAAGGAAGTGCCCTTGGGGTACAAGTTTATGGCGTACAAAGTCGTCAGACGTGCTTTGTGCGGTGATGCTTTAATTATTGTTGACTTTTTGCACTGTATAGTGTATAATCAATATAAGTACCAATGCAGAAAAAGGAGTGATAGAATGAGATCAAAGGGGACAAAAACCATCTCCGAAAACAGACAGGCACGGCATGAATATTTTGTGCTTGAATCATATGAGGCAGGCATCGAGCTTGTCGGCACAGAAGTCAAATCAATACGTCAGGGCGGCGTGAATCTGAAGGATTCATGGTGCTCTATTGATGACGGTGAGCTTTTTGTGCGTGGTATGCACATCTCGCCATACGAAAAAGGCAATATCTTCAACCGTGATCCTCTCCGCAGACGCAAGCTCCTCATGCATAAGCGTGAGATAACAAAGCTCTACGGTACATTGAAACAGGACGGACTTTCGCTTATTCCGCTGAGTCTGTACTTCAAAGACTCAAAAGTCAAGGTACAGCTCGGACTCTGCAAGGGCAAAAAGCTCTATGATAAGCGTGCAGACGCTGCAAAGCGTGATGCCAAGCGTGAAATAGACAGAAATATAAAGATAAGAAATCAGTGAGGTGTTTGTTGTGATTACTCCACAACCATTAAAAAAAGGCGATAAAATCGCAATCGTAAGCCTTTCAAGCGGTATGCTCGGAGAGACTTTCTGTGCCCATGAGGTGAGGCTCGGCACAATGCGTATGCGTGAATTCGGACTTGAACCCGTGTTCATGGAAAATTCCCTGAAAGGCATGAATTACATCAGGAATCACCCTGAAAAAAGAGCTGCCGACCTTAAAGCGGCATTCCTCGACAGCAGCATCAGCGGCATAATATGTGCTATCGGCGGCGATGATACGTACCGCACGATACCGTATCTTATGGAGGATGAGGAGTTTATCTCTGCTGTTAAGAATGATCCTAAGTTTTTCCTTGGATTTTCTGATACGACCGTTAATCATCTGATGTTCCATAAGCTTGGTCTGCGTACATTCTACGGACAGGCTTTTATCTGCGATCTTGCCGAGCTTGCGGACGATATGCTGCCGTATACAAAGAATGCTTTCGGTGAGTGCTTTGCTCCGCATTCAGGCAGAAAGATCGTTTCAAGCGATGTCTGGTATACTGACCGTACAGACTATTCCGAGGCATCTGTCGGCATCGACTATAAATCGCACAAGGAGACAAGAGGCTTTGAGCTTTTGCAGGGCAGGCCTGTTTTCAGCGGCGAACTGTTAGGCGGCTGCGTTGAGTCAATGTACGAAATGCTCACGGATGACAGATATGCTGATATGCCTGAAATAGTGCAGAAATACGGTGTTTTCCCTGAACCTGACGAGTGGAAGGGGAAAATCCTTTTTGCAGAGACTTCCGAAGAAAAGCCTGAGCCTGAAAAATTACGCAAAATTATTGAGAAATTTAAGGAATACGGTATTTTCAGTCGTATAAACGGTGTTATTGTCGGCAAACCGAAAGACGAACAGTACTATAGCGAATACAAGAAGGTCTGGAGCGATGTTCTGAGTGACACGGATATTCCTGTGCTTTACAATGTGAATTTCGGTCATGCACTTCCGAGAACTATTCTGCCTTATGGTGCAGAAGCTTGTGTTGATGCCGAAAACAAAGTTATCACAATAAAATAAGGGCATCTCTAAAAAAACGTTTTGAGTAAGAAAAAGCAGATAGGTACAGTAGATGCAAGAAAAGCCATCGAAGGCGTGCTTTCGCACTACGAGAGGGCTTGACGCAGCAGATGCTGTGCATAGCTGCTTTTTTTTAGAAGGGGGTTTTAGAGATGCCCATAAGACAGGTATGAAATATCCCTCATGAAGAATAGTGTTTTCTGCATGGGGGATATTCTTCGTGATCCGGCAAAAATCTATTGACCTTACGATCTGACCATGATATATATATCAAAGTCGAATATCAGAAAAGGAGGAATTATTATGAAGAAAACAAACAGATCGATCTCCGGTGTGGTATCTGCTGCATTGGCATTTTCATGTTCCGTTATGCCTGTTACAGTATTTGCTGACAATGCAGTTGAATACGGAACGGTAACGATAACAGTCATTGACGAAGAAACCAATGAACTGTTTACGGAAGACCGCAATTGTTTCAGTATTAACGGCGGACCTGTCAGCAGTGTCGGCATGAGCGGCGGCGCTGTTTATCTTGACGGCTGGAATCCGTCGGAGAGCAATCCGCATACCATCACAAATGCCATGACCGATTTTCAGTATGCCATTCTGTATACAGGCAAGGACTATGACGGATATACCTATTATATTGACGGTGAGAAAAGCGATACACAGTTTACTGCCGCAAAGGATTCTGTCACAGACCTGACTATTTATATGAAAAAGAATTACTGGGGCGATAATATCAATACGTCAGATACCAATGCATTGAAACTGACAAAGGAAAAGGCTGTTGATGTGACTATTGCCGAGGGCGAGCAGATTCAGCTTGATCTCGGAGTTGCGCCTGAACTTTATGACCTGAATGACATCAGATTTTATTAGGTAAATAAAAAAGCATATGTTTCACATTCAGGAAAGCTTATCGGATGCGGTGCAGGCAAGGATCAGGTCGTTGTTTATGCATATGATACGTCAACTCATACTTCCAAAGAATTTACTTTGAATGTAACGGTTGAAAAGTCTGATAAAATTTCTGCTGATGACCGTGCTGAGATCGAAAGACTCAACGGAATAGAAACCGTTGACTTCTGCCGCAGAAAAATGGAACTTCTTGGTGCAATAAGTGAAGATGCTCCACGTCTTACAATGGATAAATTACAGGAATTTATTGACAGCAGTGAGAATAACCTTGAACTTGTCAAGAAGGTCATGAACTATGTCGATTATCCCGATATGGTATATGACGGCAACAGTACAAGCTATGACTTCTGGCTTGATTCAAACGGAAATGAAGTGGTCTCTATCGGTTATGAGGCAAATTATGCAGCGTATACAAAAATCGCTGATAACGGCACTGTTATCGGCGGTCAGATGCTTTATCCTGAAAAGACGGAATTTGCAGAAAACGGAAAGGATATCTCATTTGAATATATACAGTATCATGACATAATTCCCGAAGGCAAAGGCTCTGTTACGCTTACTATGATAGACGAAACGAATGGTGAGTCATTTGCTGAAACAAACGGCACGTTCCGGCTTATTTCAAAGTTTACCGAAAAAGACGGAACTGTTACTGAGGAAGTATTCAAAAGCTGGAATATATCCGACGGAACTACAATTACAATTGATGAGATGCCGATAGACCGTTCATATGAACTGCGGTATGCTGATGAATATCATGAAGACGAAAACGGCAATATGTACAGATATGAGATCGATATCAATAAATGGACTCACGTATATTCCTTTATCACGCCGAGAGAATATAAGTTCAATGTTTATCTGGAAAAGCATTATCTCAGCGATCCGGTGCTTTTAGGCGATGTAAACGGCGATGATCTGCTGAATATCGCTGATGCTGTATCATTGCAGAAATGGCTTGCAGGCAGTTCGGATATAGAGCTTCAAAATCTGAAATATGCCGATCTCAACTATGATAACAGGCTTGATGTTTTTGACCTGATAATCCTGAAAAACAAACTGATACAGGAAGTGGCGGTTCAGAAATGAAAGAATAGACAGATATGCTCGGAAAAATAAAAAACCGTGAAGATTTTATCGAATTCATGAGACAATATTCAGAGATTCGGGCAAAAAGATGCCTGAAAATATTGACTGGGATTTTATTGCAGAACTATTTTATGTCGGCAGTATATATGAATAAGTTGCCACCATTGAAAACGATGATACCCATGTAGAAGTATTATACTTATTATTGAGGGAAACCCTTTTGAAAAAGGGTTTCCCTCAAACTCCCTTCCTAAAACTTTTGGGTGTTTTAGCGTATCTGATATGGGACAAATGTCCCATATCAGATACGCCATAATACTAA
>JAKSQT010000083.1 GCA_024403995.1 Ruminococcus sp. | reverse complement strand
GAGCACTCGGCTGTTAACCGAGTTGTCGCCCGTTCGAGCCGGGCAGGGGGAGCCAATAAATCACGACTCAGAAATGAGCCGTGATTTTTTTATATTTACGAAAGGATCAGGAGCATGGACGAAAAGCAGTGCCTTGTTGAGAAATATAAGCTGAAACATGAGAATAACGCATGGTATTCAGAGCGTGAAAATTCTCATAAACATCTCATTTTCAAAGATGCATACTTTGAGAGAACCGACGTTTTAGGACTTCTTTTTCGCATAAATAAGCTATGTATTGCAAAGGTAAAATATTTTCGTGCCAATATTGAAAAATATGAACCTTTGAAGTATCACTATAAAGACGGATTTGTATTTGTTCCGCTCTGGGATGCAGATTTTTTAAGGCACCGTGCTTCTGGATTGATACTTGATTTCCGCTATTTACAGACGATTACGGTATATGAGGATTTTGCGGCTCTTTGCAGTGAGCTTGAAAGCTATGAGGTAAAAGATAATGAACTTAACGAATAAAACAAAGCCCGTTGGCAATATTGAATATTTCTGCGGAATTATGGCAGGTTCGCCAATGTCATGCTATGTTATTCATGGCGAAAGCTCAGATATGCTTATCGACACGGGTATGTCAGTTATCAGACGTGAGCTTGACAAGTGGGTAGGACAGTTCAATATCAGCCATATTTTCCTCACACACGCTCATATGGATCACGATGGCAATGCTGCTTATCTTCACCGCAGGCTCGGCGCAAAAATTATACTCAGTAAGGCTGACAGCTCACTTATCGGCAATTTCGGCAGCCAGAAAATGTGTGCGACTATGCGAAAATACAAACTGCGTACAGTTCAGCAGAATGTTTTCGGTGTTATGCCTATGTTCCGTTCTGATATTTATACTCCTGATATTGTTATTGCTGAGAGCGATACAGACCGCCTCAGAGCGTTTGGATTTGATGCAGACATTGTTCCCCTTGCAGGTCATACACTCGGCTCTCTCGGCATTCTGAGCGGTGATGTGCTGTACTGCGGAGATGCCTTCACTGCGATCTGGGGTAAGCCTGATGTAACTCCTCACGCCACGTCTGTGCTTAAAATGAGGGAGAGTATCGAGAGAATTCTTGATATTCCCTGCAAATGGCTTGCAACAGGTCATGGTTTGCCTATTGATGCTGATGAGGCTAAGAAAGTGATAGAAAATTATCTTAAAATGTTAAATCCCTGATTTTTCAGGGATTTTTTGTATTATTACAAAAAATTTAATATAGATAATAATGGCGAAGCCATATATTGCGGGGTCAAGGGAGCAGCTCGCTCCCTTGCGGAGGGTGTACGAGGGAGGCAGCGCCTTCCTGAAAAGCAGTAAAGCAAGCGAAGCAAAGCTTTACGGACTGTTCGCATTACTTCCCTCGGCTTGACCGACGGAAATACTATCGATACAAAAAGAAAGCCTACCTATTTAAGGTAAGCTCAGTCTGTTGAAAAAGTCAAAATTATTTCGTTAAGCAAGGGCTGTCGAGGACGCCAGCCCCTACAATTCAGCTATTCTTCGTTAATGCATTTGTAGGGGACGGCGTCCTCGACGTCCCAAAATAAGTTTTTTGACACGCTGAGCCTACCTATTTAAGGTAAGCTTTCATAAAAAACTATTCTATTATATCAATTATCCATTTGCCGTTTACATAAGCACATTCCATAACGGCTTTGCTGACTTCGCCGAAATTATCAAAGTTTACGGAAGCTGTAAAAGATGTATCAGTTTCGCTGATTATTTCGAGAGTATCATATACAAAGTTTGTATACAGACAGCCTCTTGGATATGGCTGGATATATACATTGCCGTCTGCATCAATATAGATGGGGGAGTCAGTATCGAGCAGAGAAGAATATCTGCTGACGGAAGATGCACTCATTGTATTTAACAGGTCTTCTCTCATTTCCTCAACTGAATTATATGGAAAATTATTTACTAAATAATAGCCGTCATATCCGTCAGCATTAGCATCAAAATCATAATCCACGGCACTGCTTGACAGCTTTTCAAATACTGTTATTTTTTCAAACAATTCACGGGCAATTGACGGATATTCAGGATTTGCAGCAGTTTGCTCTGTTTCAGCGGGAGTTTCGCTGACCTCGGCAGTTGTCGGAGGTTCTGTTTGTTCTGTGAAAGTTTCCGTGGAAATAGCTTCTAATGTGGAAGTAGAATTTGTAGTGGAAGTAGAATTTGTATATGTGGTATGATTTGAAGTGGACATTGTAATTTGCGAAGTTGAGACATATGCCGTAGTTTCGGAAGTTGTTGAAACAGTAGCCTGAATGACCGGAGGAGGTTCATCCACGCCGCTGCCGCCTGATTTTTTCAGTAGGACAACTGCGCCTGCAATTCCGATAAGAACAGCGATGCAGGCTGCGGCAGAAGCGACAGTCCTATACCATTTCGGCTTATATTCATCAACTCCGCTGACTGTTTCTTCCGTTTCTGTTTCGTCAACAGGTCTGATGTTATTTTCTCTTTGCATCTGTGACAATTTCTTTTTGCTCATGTTAAACATACGCTTTTTAGCATCATCAGGGATAAG
Organism: Ruminococcus sp.; assembly: GCA_024403995.1. Lineage (GTDB taxonomy): Bacteria > Bacillota > Clostridia > Oscillospirales > Ruminococcaceae > Ruminococcus. Next base: position 5,423 of record JAKSQT010000083.1, on the reverse strand, counting down.
CGCAGTCTGTGCAAGGCGGTCAACAATGGCATCGTCTGCATTTTCAAGTATATCAAATTGATTATTCTTACTCATTGTAAAACCTCCTTCATGCAGTAATACCGGCTTTGGAAAGAATGCTTTTCAGTTTTTCCATAGCCCTGCCGCAACGCATACGTACTGCCGAAGCCTTCATGGAAAGCAGCTCGGCGATTTCCGAGGACGAGCGGTCGTAGTAAAATTTTTGGATAAGTATTGTGGAGTCAGGTTCTCCAAGACCTTCTACGGCATTCAGCAGAATTGTCTGCATTTCAGCCTTGTCGCTGTCGGCTTCGATATCCGTATCAGAATTGATATATGACAGTGTTTCGTCATCGGAGTCACTGATATGTATATTCCGTGCATTCAGCTTTCTGTACAGGTCTATTGACTTCCTTTTGGCTATTGTGCTGATATAGCCTTTCATATCACCGTCAAATGAGCTTGTTGTGTCGTAGTTGAAATAGATGTCCGCAAATATGTCGCTGACACATTCCTCAATATCCTCCCGTGATGCAGTACTTCTCAGTTTATTATAAACTACTGCATAAACATAGCTGCAATAACTGCTGAAAAGCTGTTCATAGGCTGTATCGGGGGATTTTTTGTATAGTTTACAGTATTCGGATGCGGTCATAATCAGCCTCCTTATGAATAAAATAAATCCAACTATTGCTCCGCCAATTAAGTCTTGAATATTTTATGCGAAGTAATGAAGGAGAAAGTCAAGGAAGAAAGCCGCAGGAATACTTACGTATTTCAAGGTTTTCTGACGCAGAATTTCTTCTTCAGGACAAGCAGAAAAATTCAAGATTTAGTTGGTGGAGCAATATTATTTTATCACAAAAATTTCATAAAAGCAAGATGTCAGCGAAAAACAGGCATAACAGCGCAATATTGAACTTGACACGAATGGTGTTATGGTATATAATGATTATAAAATAAATCTACATCAAATAGGCAAATTCAAAGGAGTACAATGAAAAAATTTAAAGAATTAATGAATAAACAGTGGTTCTCGAATGCACTGGCAGGCTGTATTACAGTAATGTTTTTTCTGCTCATGTCAAACATCGACACTGTTTTCAGCGGCATAACTCAGTTCTTAGGCTATTTTTCAACGATAGTGCTGGGCTGTGTGCTTGCATATCTCATGAATCCGCTTGCTAAATGGTATAAAAAGAATATTTTCAGCAAGCTAAAAAAAGTTAAGCTTGAAAGTGCAAAATGGACATTTTCAGTTGCACTTGCTGTTGCTACGGTAGTCATTTCCCTCACGGTGATACTTCTGCTGCTGATACCTCAGCTCATTGAAAGCATCACGTCATTTGTCGGAAATATCGGCTCATACGGTGCATCACTCGTCAAATTCATCAACGAGACGGTCGTTCCTGATTCAGAAAAGATCGATGCTGCCGGCGTTAAGAATTTCCTTGCATCGTCAGAGGATATAATCAATAAAATTGTTGACTATATTTCAGACAACTCCTCAAAGATCATCAGTCTTTCCACAAATGCCGGAAAGGGCGTTGTAAACTGGGTAGTTTCTTTCATACTTTCGGTTTATTTCCTTATCGGCAAGGACAAGATAAAGGGCGGTCTGAAAAAATTCATGAGCGTTACCATGCGTTCCGATGTTTACAGCACATCTATCTCATTCTTCTCTCACTGCGATGCGATACTCAACAGATACATCATTTTTGACCTCATCGACGGACTTATCGTAGGCGTGCTGAATGCAATATTCATGGCACTTTTCGGCATGGAGTATATCGGACTCGTATCGGTCGTAGTCGGCGTTACAAATCTTGTTCCGACATTCGGCCCTATGGTCGGCGGTACGATAGGTGCGTTCATAATCCTCATGGTAAAGCCGTGGCAGGCAATTGTATTCATCATATTCACGCTTATTCTCCAGACCTGTGACGGTTATATCATCAAACCGAAGCTTTTCGGAAACACATTCGGCGTGTCAGGTCTGCTGATACTCCTTGCAATAGTGATCGGCGGAAATATGTTCGGTATCATCGGAATTCTCCTTGCAATTCCGGCTGCTGCAATACTTGACTATATTTACAGAGATATTTTTATCCCACGGCTTGAAAAACAGCGTTCGGAAACGTCTATACGTGGAATAGCACGCAAGAAAGTTTTCGAGGGACTGGGCGAGAGCAAAGCCGAAGCTGAGGAAATGCCGGAAGAAAAATCAGAGGTATCAGAAACGGCTGAAGAAGCAAAGCCTGAGACTGAACAGCCTGTTGAAGCTGCTGAGACAACTGAGCAGAAAGACGAAAACGAAACGAAATAAATCATTACAGCGGTACTTAATTATTGAGGGAAACTCTTTTGAAAAAGGGTTGCCCCGATAAATAAAAAGCATCACTGTCAGATCTCAGGGTATTTAATTATGCTCTGAGATTTTTTTCTTATATGAAAACAACTTTCAATTGTTCATAATTTGTTTACAATTTAGTTTGCACATGACCCTTGCTCAAAGCGTCATACATAGTGAAGGGAGGTTTTACAGTGGCAGTTGATCTTAAAGAACAGTATGATAAAATACTGAGATATTGCTTTTACAAAGTGCATAACCGTGAGACCGCTGAGGATATAACTCAGGAGACCTTCCTTCGATTCCTTGAAAATCCCCAGTATCACGGCTTGAACAAAGATTTGCAGTATCTTTACACAATAGCCGGCAATCTGTGTGTCAGTCACTACCGCAAAAAAACCTCCGAAGAACTTACAGACACCATCCCAGACAGTAAAGATTTTGAGGAGGATGTTCTCAATAATACGGCGCTGAAAAGTGCAATGCAGAAATTGTCTGATGAGGACAGAGAAATAATTCTTTTAAGATATGCAAATGAAGTCCCTGTCGGGGTACTCAGTGAACTATACGGAGTATCAAGGTTCAAAATGGGACGGCGTATCAAAAAAATAGTGATCATGCTTAAAAAAGATTTTGGCGTTGTTTATGACGGAGAGGAGGCAGAAGCATGAATAAAAAATTTAAGAAAACGATACAAGACACTTTTGTTTCTCCCGACGCTATGCGAAAGGAAGAATTTTTCAGGAATGCTGAAAACCTTGCAGAAGTCAATAAAATCAACGGCAAAAGAAATATCCCGATGATATACAGATTATCAGCAGCAGTCATGTTTACGGCTGCAGCGATAGGCATCGGAATAGGACTGAATACAGTTAAGCCGCCTGACCGCAATGATCACGGAAAATATGAAACTTCTGAACAGAATATTTCTGCATCCGTTACAACATCATCCGAAAACAGCACGGCACCTGCGGAAACGACTGCGGTTACAGAGGTGAGAGAGACTGCAAAGAATGAAGGTAAAACATCTTCAATAGTGCAGACTTCCGTTACACAGAGCGTCAGCAAAAAAAGTGCCGTATCAGCTTCAACGGTGAAAAGTACGGGTAATGCAGTGTCGGTAACGACGGCTTCAAACACAGATCCAAACGAAATTAAAACGTATATCCCTATGAGCAAGGAGGACGAAATCATTATGAAAAAGAGAGTAAGCGAGATTTTAGCTGCATTTACAGCTTCAATTATGACAGGTTCGGCAGTTCTGCCAAATATCGGTTATGCCGATACATCACTTGAAGGCATCAATAAATTTGAGCATCAGGCTGTTTATGATGAAATAGGAACACATGAGCTTGATTTTGATATCGACGGCAACGGTGTATTTGACTATATGGATCCGTATTACGGCTTTGTTTACTGCTATGATCCGATATATAACACACTTCCAAAGGAATATGTTGAAAAGATCGAAAAGAATTTTGATCTTAACGGCGACGGAATTATTTCTCAGGGCGGCAGCGAGATCTACAGCATTGCAAAGTATTACTATGACAAGTATATCAAGGGCGATAAGGAGCTTCTTTTTGAGCTTGACCGTAAAGAATACGGATATACCAATGAACTCAGAGCACAGCAGAATTATCTTACATCCCTTTATTACGGCGATGTTGATGATATCAGCTCTGAATACAACAATGCACTTTATCTGAATATGGAAAAAGAAGTTGTTAACAGCTTTGATTTTGATGTAAACAGTGACGGCAGTGTTGATGCATTTGATATGTATAAGCTTATCAGCTACTGGTACTGCGTATATTCAGATTATTCATTTGAATGTTCAGAGGATAAGGGCTATGTTGCAGTTCCTGATCTTAGCCTTGAAAATCGTAAGAAAGTCGGCTTTATAAAGTCGGAAGATTCATTCAGAAATGAATATCTCATTGAAATTCAGGATTACTTCAAGAATAACAAGATATTCCGTGAAATGGCAGGTATGAACGACGCTGAATGGAGCAAATGCGGTAAATTCTTTGATGACCTTTCAGCCGTTGAGTATTATAATTACCACGCTATAAGCGCAGAAACTGCTGATTTCCTTCTCGGAGTATTCTATTCATACAATCCGACAGATGCTGAAATGACAAAGAAAGAATACTATGACGAGTTCAACCCGACATACTGCCTTGATGAAATGGATTACAGAGATCACAAGCAGTCAACAATGGGCTATGACTTCAACGCAGGCTTTGCAGAAATGATGAGCAGCGCTTTCGGCAAGTACCGCAAGCACATAGATGACCCGTTTGAAGGACAGCCGACAAAGCTCGACTCCACTTCCGAGGATTTCGGCGTTAAGTTTAACGAGCTTTTTGAAAAGACTAAGGCTGACGTAGCAAGCGGCAAGATCGCACCTCCTGACGTAAACTTTGACGGAAAGTGCAACAGCGTTGACTATCTCCTTTCAGAAATGTATGTAACAGCAGTTCTCCACCACAGAACAGCAGAAAACTGCATGATGCCTGTTGAGACATGGAATTACATTGATACACAGCTTGACTATAACAATGACGGTATCAGCGGCGACTGGTATGACATTATGCTTATCGAGAGCATGGCACTTGTTTGCGGCGGTTCATGGAATGACGAGATCGACCTTGAATTTACAGAGTACTATAATAAGCTTGCAAGCTACAGCGACTCTGTGACACTTGACACATTCATGTCCAAGTTCAGCGAAGAAAAAACTGTTGGCGACGTAAACCTTGACGGCAAGATCTCAGCAGTTGACGCAAGCGCAGTTCTTATATACTATGCAGAAAGCTCTGCTGACGAAGATGTGAACGAAGTCAAGGAGCAGAGAATGTCTCTCATGGGCGACTTCAACGGCGACGGCACAGTAGATGCAAGAGACGCATCAGGCATTCTCAGAAGATACGCCGAGCTTTCAGTTCAGTAATTTTTCCCTCCCTTCTAATTAATAAAATACAGCCTTCATAGCTGATTTTGTTATACGCCTTGTTTTTCGGGGCAAACCTTTCTGAGGAAAGGTTCTTCCCCGAACCCCTTTCCAAAG
>JAKSQT010000082.1 GCA_024403995.1 Ruminococcus sp. | reverse complement strand
AGATACAAGTTTATGACGTACAAAGTCGTTAGACGTGCTTTGTGCGGTGTTGCCATAAATCATGCACAGCGGTCAGCGTAAAAACTGACCGCTTTTTGTTCGTTTTTTAATTGACAAAATTAATATAAGATGATATAATTATCGCATAATATTTTTCTATAAGGAGTTTTTGAATATGAAAATCAATCGGATTACAGCCGCAGTAATGGCTGGCGCACTCGTACTTTCAACAGGAAGTTTTATCATGCCGAATGCAGGCGAAAGCAGCATCATCACCGCTTATGCCGATGATACTGCCGCAGGTACTATGCTCAGCGGTGCAAGCGGTATATCATATGCAAAGGTATATACCTCAAATGCAGCAGAGTCTTTCAACATCAACGGAAGAACATATTATCAGGGCATTACTTTCACTGGCAGCTCATCATTATACACATCTTCTGTAGTCCTTGATGTCAAGGATATCAGCAAGCTTTCATGGACAATGGGACATATCGATAATGCAAGTAAAAGCAGTGGCACACTGAAAATTTATCTTGACGGCGTTCTCAAAGACAGTATTCAGCTTGAAAGCACTATGCTTGCAGAAAAATATGAAGACCTCGACGTTTCAGGTGCATCTGAACTGAAGCTCACCGTTTCAAGATCGGGAAGCTGCGGATATGCAATTGCTGATATTTCTGCTGACGGTGATACGCCTGCAATTCCGTACAAAACTCCGTCATATGAAAAAGTTTCGGATTTCATCGGCAGCGGCGTAGATGAGGAGTATCTTACATATTATCTCGGCAAGGACAAAACTGCATTTTTCAATATGAACGGCAGAAAATACTATCAGGGTATAAATTTTAATGGAACTTCTATGTTATATACTTCAACAGCAACCTTCAACGTTGAAAATGTAAAGAAACTTAGCTGGACTATCGGTCATGTTGATAATGCAGGAGGTTATTCTGCAAAAATGAACGTATATTTTGACAATGTTCTCTGCGATACAATAGACCTTTCAAAAGATATGGAGCTTTATGCATACGATACAACTGTTCCTGAAGGTTCACAGGTAATGCGTATCACAGTTACACGCAGCGGCAATGCAAGCTATGCTATTGCTGATATGAAGATAGATGATCTTGAAGTCGGCGTTACAAATGATGTTCCTGAATTTTCAAAGATGAGCACATTTATTGATAGCGGCTTCAATAAGGACTATGTTTCAAACCACACCGGAAGCAGCAAGGCAGACAGTTTTATTGTTAACGGAAGAACATACTATAACGGTATTGTATTTGATACTACATCAGCTTTATATGACGGCACTGTTACATATAATGTTGAAAATCTCAGCAAGATAAAATTCTCAGTAGGCAGAGTATGTGACAGCGGTGTAAGTAATACAACACTTCATGTATATCTTGACAACGTTGAACAAGAAGTTATCAAGCTCACTCCGTATATGAACATAAGAGACTATGAATATGATCTTACAGATGCGAAAAATCTGCGTTTTGTTGCTGATTCTGACGGAAAGTGCTTGTATGCGCTTATGAACATAACAGTTGATGAACTGAAAACCGAAAATGATTTTGTAAAACCTGTATATGACAAGGCAGCGCAGTTTATCGATAAAATGTTCAATTATACGAATTGTACGGGATATAACGGAACTGCAAAGGCAAACAGCTTCAAGATGAACGGAAGAACCTACTATGAGGGCGTTGTTTCAAGTTCTTCTAATTCAAATGATATTTCAACAGTAAGCTTTAATGTTGAAAATGCCAATAAGATATCATGGACAATGGGACACATTGATAATGCCGGAACAGGAGAAGCTACACTTTATGTTTATAAGGACGGCGCAGAGGCAGGCAGCTACAGTCTTATCTGGGATATGCCTCTCCAGACAGAAGAACTTGACGTTTCTGATGCAAATGTTGTTCGTTTCTACATTAAGAACGGGGGAAAGAACAGCTATGGATTAGCTGATATAAAGGTTGACGGTTTAGAGCCTGCAAATGCATATTCTGTTCCTAAGTATGATTCAACAAAAACATTCATAAAATCAGGCTTTACCCCAGGTAATGCAGTAACGATCACAGGCGAGGCTGAACAGGCTGAAAGCTTCAAAATGAATGACGTTGAATACAATAACGGTGTTAAATTCAGCGCAGTAAGCAGTTATTATTCATATATCATGTTCAATACAGAAAATCTTGACAGCTTAAATTTCAAGTTAGGTCATCTTGACAGCAATACTGCAAAGACAAGCGGAAAGCTCACTGTTTATAAGAACGGCAAGGCTTCCGAATCATTCCAGCTTTCACCTGACATGGATACAAAGGATGTCACAATTGATACCAAAGATACACAGTTTATTCTTTTGCATATCAGTGATGTAACAGGCAGTTACAATACAAATTATGCATATGCAATTGCAGATATAAAGCTCAATGAGGGCACAGTTGCTACGACAACCGCTGTAACAACAACCAAAACTACTACTACAACCACAACAGCAAAGACTACAGCCAAGACATCTGCAACAACAGCCAAGACTACTGCAAAGACAACAGTCTCAACAACAGCAGTTACAACAACTACTGTTCCTGTGACAACGAAAAAATTCGGCGATATCAACGGCGATGACAAGATAGATGCAAGAGATGCTTCACTTATTCTCGCATTCTACGCATTCTCCTCAACAGAGGGAGGCAAGGATACAACTCTCGAAGATTTCGTAGCATCAGGTAAATAAAAAGCAGTCAGCATTAACGGCGGTGCTCTTATATTGCTCCACCAACTAAATCTTGAATTTTTCTGCTTGTCCTGAAGAAGAAATTCTGCGTCAGAAAACCTTGAAATACGTCAGTATTCCTGCGGCTTTCTTCCTTGACTTTCTTCTTCATTACTTCGTATAAAATATTCAAGACTTAATTGGCGGAGCAATAGAATTTCTGCTCTTTATCGGGGCAACCCTTTTTCAAAATGGTTGCCCTCAATAAAAAGTACAAAGTTTCTATAAGAGTACCGCCGTTAAAAATGACTGTCTTTTTTATTTATTCGGAATATCGTTCTTCAAGCCATTTTATCATTGAGTCAAAGCCTTCCTGAGAGCGTTCAAACTCCTGTTCGTGCTCGATTTCGGCTTTCATGGAGCAAAGTCTGCCGTGCCATGTCATGCATTTCAGGGTATCGCCGGTAATTATCTTATAGGCGAAATCGTCCTTGCTGCCTGAAAAATTGTTTCCGCTGTCGAAGTAGTAGAACTTGGGTATCTCAAAAATTTCCGATACGCTCGGCATAATCATGACCTCCCTTCAAAGAAGTCTGCGGCTTTGTCAAGACTTTCATACACAGCATGGGTATATGGTTCAGTCTCGCTGTCAGGCTGTGAAAGGTCGGGTATCATGATGACCTTGCATCCAGCTGCAAATGCTGATTTCAAGCCGTTAGGAGAGTCCTCGAATGCGGCGCACTCCTGCGGCGGAAGGTCAAGTTCATGAGCCGCTGTGAGGTATATGTCAGGTTCAGGCTTGCCGTTTTTGACCATATCTCCGCATATCACGGTATCGAAATATTCAAGTGCATGGATCTTGTTCAGGTACATTTCGGCACGGTCACGGGATGTTGCAGTTGCAACGGCTATTTTTATGCCATGTGCCTTCAGGTAGTCCAGAAGCTCGAAAAGTCCACGCTTTACGTCAAAGCCGTTTTTGTCTATAAAGTCATTCATCAGGCGTATTCTCAGACTTCTTACCTCATCGAACGGAAATTCATCGCCGAAAATGCCTTTGAGCTTTGGAACGGAATATTTTCTTGAAAGACTGCGGATGCCGAGAACGTGTTCCACGGTCATTTCGTAGCCGTATTCAGCCGCTGCCTGTCTCCAGAAGCGGACGAGGAGCTTTTCGGTATCGAGCATCAGACCGTCCATATCGAAAATAGCGCCTTTAATAATAGTATTATCCATAAGAAATGTTTGTTCCTTTGTAAAAATATACAATTAAATAATTTGTATGGGCGACCAATGTTCGCCTCTACATGATTACCATATATTTATGCCAGCGAGCAATTGTAGGGGATGCCGCTTCGGCATCCCAATCATGTTATACGGAATTACAATCACGGATTTGTATCAGCGAGCGAAAGCAGACTGACAACCTTGTACAGAGTAAGGCGTAAGCCGTCCCCGTGGTTCACCAGTTTATCATCCAGTTGTACATACCTTCGTATTGGAGTGCGGAGCTGTTCCATGAGAAATCAGCCTCCATGCCACGCTTTATCATCTTATCCCACTGTTCATGGTAATTGAAGTAAACGTGCTTGGAGTAGTTGATAACGCCCAGCATTTCATCACCGTTGAAGTTTGCGAATGAGAAACCTGTACCTGTGCCGTCAAACTCGTTGTATGGCTGTACAGTATCCTTCAGACCGCCTGTTTCACGCACTATCGGAATAGTACCATAGCGCAGCGCAATAAGCTGAGTAAGTCCGCACGGCTCGAAAAGTGACGGCATGAGCATGGTATCAGCCGCAGCATACAGCTTATGTGCAAGCTCATCGGAATACAGAATATTAGCCGAAACACGTTCAGGATACTTCCACTGATAATGCTTGAACATATTCTCATAGTGCGGTTCGCCTGTACCGATTACGACGAACTGTGTGTTTTCATCGCAGATATTGGACATTGCATAGTTTACGAGGTCGAGACCTTTCTGCTCGGTGAGACGTGAGATAATAGCTATCATGTATTTGTTCTCATCAACGGGCAGTCCGAGCTGTTCCTGTAATTTTCGCTTATTTTCGGCTTTTTTAGCCTTGAAGTTAGTGGTATTGTATTCAGCAAATATTTTGCGGTCGTGTTCAGGATCAAATACATTATAGTCGATACCGTTGACAATTCCACGCAGTGAAGCAGCTCGTGCCCTGAGCAGACCGTCAAGCTGTTCGCCGAAAAATTCATATTTTATCTCATTGGAATAAGTCTCGGAAACAGTAGTGATATAGTCTGCATACACAAGACCGCCTTTGAGCATATTTGCGTTTTTATGGAATTCGAGCTTGTCAGATGTGAACATATAATCAGGCAGAGCCGTATTATATTTGAATGTATCGATATCCCATACGCCCTGAAATTTCAGGTTATGAATGGTCATAATAGTCTTTGTCATGCTGTAGAACGGATTAGTTGCAAAGGCAGTATGCAGGAAAACAGGTATCATTGAAGCCTGCCAGTCGTGACAGTGTATGATATCGGGACGGAAGCCTACAACAGGCATTATTGCAAGCACAGCCTTGCAGAAAAATGTAAATCTTTCGATATCCCATCTGAGGTCGGGAGAATACGGACTGTCGCATTTGAAGTAGTATTCATTGTCAATAAAATAGAATTTGATGCCGTTGTATTCATATTCCATAATGCCGACATGGACTTTCTCGGTTCTCATGCCGTAGTCCATATAGAAATGAGTCACGTACTTAAATTCATTTCTGTATCTTTCAGGAATACAGGTATAATATGGCATAACGACTCTTACGTCGAACTGGTCTTTATTGAGATATTGTGGAAGTGCGCCGCAAACGTCGGCAAGACCGCCTGTCTTGATAAATGGTACACACTCTGATGCTGCAAATAAAATATTGTTCATAACAACAACTCCTTCTGTATATTTTTTGCTGCATTATATACAACTATGCATATGGGCATCTCTAAAAACCCGTTTTGAGTAAGAAAAAGCAGATAGGTACAGTAGATGCAAGAAAAGCCATCGAAGGCGTGCTTTCGCACTACGAGAGGGCTTGACGCAGCAGATGCTGTGCATAGCTGCTTTTTCTCGGAAGGGGTTTTTAGAGATACCCATAATATATTATACACTAATTTTATCTGTCAGTCAAGATATTTTTGTAATTGTTGTATGATATCGGAAGCAATAAATAGATACGCCGCACGAAAACTGTGCGGCGCTGTATTATGACATTTTTTTTAATTCATCAGTAAATTCACGGTACATATAGAGTGAACCGAGCGCAATAAGCGGAATATTCTTATGCTTGGCATAGTTGTAAGCGGCAATGGCACCTTCCGAAAGCTTGGTAAATCCCTGCGAACGAATGCCCTTATCCGAAAATGTACCGGCGAGGATATTTGCATCAAGAGCTCTAGGATTGTCCGGCTTTACGGCAAAAACGCAGTCAAGATACTGACCGAGCATATCCGCATAGAGACCGTATTCCTTGTCAGCCATAACTCCGATGAGGAGAGCGATCTTGTTTATTCCGAAATACCGCCCGATACTGTCAGCGGCGCAGTTTATGCCGTCGGGATTGTGAGAGCCGTCGAAGATGATAAGAGGTTCACGGCTGAGAATTTCAAATCTGCCGTGCCATTTCGTTTCGGCAAGACCTATCTTAATGGCTAAATCGTTGATACCGAGACCGATATTTCGTATAATTTCAACGCAGTTAAGTACATTTACCACGTTGTTGAGCTGATATGTACCAAGAAGCGGTACGCTGAGTCTCTGACCATTCCAGCAGAAATCCAGACCCGACAAAGAAAAGTGAACCGAAGAAAATTCCGATATATCGTGAACATAGAGCTTTGACTCCATTTTTTCAGCCTGTCTGCGGATAATTTCGAGGGCTTCCTCGCTGTCACCGCCGAAATAAACAGGACGGTGCTTTTTGATTATGCCTGATTTATGCGAGGCTATCTCGGATATCGTATTGCCAAGAAAAGCGCAGTGGTCGGACTGGACATTGGTAATGACAGAAAGCATCGGATTTGCCACAACATTTGTCGAGTCAAGGTCGCCGCCCATACCGCATTCCACAACAGCAACATCACAATGACTGCGGACGAAAAGCTCATAAGCGGCAGCAGTCAGTATCTCAAATTCAGTCGGCTTATCGTCCATTTTTTCGCAAAATCCTGCAATATGACTGATAAGCGAGGCAAATTCATCGTGTGATATCTCAATGCCGTTAATGCGGAAGCTGTCTGTGACCTCTGTTATCGCAGGAGATGAGAAACTTCCTGTAATATAGCCTGTTGCACGGAGAATTGAAGTAAGCATTGCTCCGAAAGAGCCTTTGCCGTTAGTGCCTGAAACGTGGATTATATTGATCTTGTTCTGTGGATCACCCATAAGCCTGAGCAGTTCAGTAATGCGTTCAAGACCGAGAACGCTGCCTTTGGCGGAGGCATTTTTCATATAGCCGAGGGCTTCTTCATACGTCATTTTCTGCATATTTTTTCAAGTTCAGCCGAGAAGGACTTATTGTTAAGGAGAAGATATATAAGATATGATTCAACGAGAGCAGTGCCGATATAAAGCGGAACACGGAGAATGAGCACTTCAAACGGAGTTGAGTATACTCTGTAAAGGGCAATTGATTTGATTATCATAGAGCCGATGATATGAGCTGAAAAAACCGAGAAGAAAACTTTTGGGGCAAGTTTTTCTTTGAAAACGTAATGACTGAGCAGACCTGAGATAAGACCTATGCTTGCCGCACCGACGGTGATAAGCGGAATAATGGAATAGCCATAGAGAAAACAGCCGATAATATCCGCACAAATGCCGACAGCCATGCCGACGATAGGACCGAAGAAAATTCCAGCCATCAGGATAGGCGTATTTTCAAAGCTGATACGCAAGCTGTCGCCAATAGGGATCTTCAGAAATTTTCCGAAAATGATGCTGAGCGCAATAAGCAGAGCTGATACGACCATGACCTTTGTGCTGCCGAAAAGCTGTAAATTTGACTTGACGGCTGTGTTTTTGTTTGTATCCATAAAAAAACCTCCTTTTCCCTCGTTCATACGACAGAAAAGAAGGTAATTCTTTTGTAAGTCCTATGAAGCGGGATGCAAAATGTGAACCGTAAACCTGAAAATACAGGCTTTTCGTTTGACTGACAACTCCCCGTTCAGTCAACACTTCAATACTTGAGGCAACAACGCACAAAGCACGTCTGACGACTTTGTACGTCATAAACTTGTATCTTTTCCGTC
>JAKSQT010000081.1 GCA_024403995.1 Ruminococcus sp. | reverse complement strand
CCATAGGAGCGAGGCAGTTTGTTGTGCATGAAGCAGCTGAGATGATCTTGTCATCCTTTGTAAGAGTCTTTTCGTTTACGCTGAATACGATTGTAGGAAGATCGTTGCCTGCAGGAGCAGAGATAACAACCTTCTTAGCGCCGGCATCGATATGAGCCTGAGCCTTGTCCTTTGAGCAGTAGAAACCTGTGCACTCGAGAACAACGTCAACACCGATCTCGCCCCAAGGGAGCTCTGCAGCGTTAGCCTTAGCATAGATTGTAAGTGTCTTGCCGTCAACAGTGATTGTACCAGCCTCATCATCAGCTGTTACTGTGTGAAGATTTTCACCGATCTTTCCGCAGTAACCGCCCTGAGCTGTATCATACTTGAGGAGCTGAGCGAGCATTGAAGGCTTTGTAAGGTCGTTGATAGCAACTACCTCATAACCTTCAGCATCAAACATCTGTCTGAATGCAAGACGACCGATACGGCCGAAACCATTAATAGCAACTTTAACTGACATTGTAAAATTACCTCCTAAAAAATTTATATTCTTATTATACAACGAAAAGGAATATTTTTCAAGTGGTTCGATAAAAAAATAACGGGATTTTAATAAATTATGCAGATTAGACAATGTGTTTCAAAAAGAGTAGATAATTTCGGTCAATTGAACTGTTGGAAATATTTCCCAGACTATTTATTTTTTTTAAGAAAAGTTGTATAATAGAAATAGTATCTTTAAAAAGCATGAGAAAATTCTGCACACTTTCGGAAATATTTACCGGAAGAACATTTGCCTCAAAGTGAAAAAAAGGAGAAAAACATGGAAAAATCAAAAGAGATGGGAGAATTTTTCGATTCGCCCTTTACAAAGGAATATCTTCAGTACAGTGATGTGATACTGCGTTATTCGGCATCACTCATGAAGTCATTGTGCGTTTCGGAAGACGGAACGCCGGTCAGAGTAACTCCGGAAAATCAGAAGCTCATAACCGATATGTGCGGACGTATGCTGCGTCTGTCGGAAATTTCAATGTGTCTTGCCGACAACTGCGAGATGAAGCGTGAATATATTGAAATGAAAGAGTTTTCAGATGAATTTGCAAAAAAATGCCTTGAAGCCACGGGCGGCAGAGTATGCGTTTCGGTTGCGGAATGCGACAAATTCAGGATAATTGCTGAGCCTGAACTGCTGAAATATATGCTTCTTGAATTCGTGCGCATCGCTATAGAAAATGCCGAAGACGAAATGCCGCATTTTGAGCTGGAATGCGGTGAATGTGCTGATTCGGCAAGAATAAAGCTGAATGTCAGCGGCTACGGCGGAGAAATTCCTGACCGCAGCTTTTTCATGTGTGATGAGCTTTATGATGTATATTCAAAGGATATCTGCCGCAGACTTGCGAAAAAAATGGGAGCAGAGTGCAGCTTTTCCGATGAGGCGCTTGTTATTGATTTTCCGCTGCATAATGATGACGATAAGATTATCATGAGATCAGCCGGATGCATTCCCGAAGGTGATGAACTGTCTCCTTATAAATTGATGCTGTCGGAATTTGAATAATGTACAAATCACGTCTGACGAAAAATACCGACTGCGTTTCTGCTATATGAAAATCTGCTATTCTGCGCTCCTTTTCATTTGCCATTCTGCAATAAAAATGCCCGAAAAAACGCAGAGTATAATCTTGTGGACAAATAGCGAGCATAATATACAGAAAATTTAAAAGTTTTTGTTGACAATATTCAAAATCTGTTATATAATATATTTGCAGGGTTTTTTCTGCAAATTTTTGTGCAGGAGTGTGCATATGGGAAAGGCTTATGAGATCGAAAGAAAATTCCTCGTTGAGTTCCCCGATGTGGATAAGCTCGATGTGAGAAAAACTATCGGCATCATTCAGACTTACCTCGAAAACGGCGAAAACAATTCACAGCGGCGTGTCCGCAGAATGTCCGTCAACGGCGAGGTGTCCTATACATATACCGAAAAGATATTCCTCACACGCATTACCCGTGAGGAAAATGAACGCTTTATCAGCAGAATTGAATACGAAGATCTGCTGAAACAGGCAAGAAATGATGTAAGACCTGTCGAAAAGACAAGGTATGCATTCAATTATCATGACCAGCTTTTTGAGCTTGATACCTATCCGTTTTCGGATAAGCTTGCAATTATGGAGCTTGAAATGAAAACTCCCGAACAGGAGATAGATTTCCCGGACAGCGTAAATGTCATACGTGACGTTTCGGATGATATCCGCTATTCAAACTCCGCACTTGCCACGGCAGGCTGTTTCCCCACGGACAAGATTGGAGAATATACTTAATGGCAGAACTGTTCATTGATGCTGACAGTCCCGAGCTGATATCCACGCTTTTCGGACAGCTCGACGGAAATATCAGCCGTATCCAGAAGGAATACAATGTCACTGCCGTTTCCCGTGACGGCGGAATAAAACTTATCGGCACAGAGGAAAATGTCTCGGCTGCTGCAAAAGCCGTGAAGGCACTCATGCGTATAAGCGGCACAGGGCGCTCTCTCAGTGAACAAACCGTCAGATATGTCACTTCAATGGTGGCTGACGGCGTTGAAAAGGAACTTGAGGAACTGGGCGGCGACGGCATATGCGTGACTGCTTCGGGCAAGATCCTCAGACCACGTACAGTCGGTCAGAAACGATATACCGACTCGATACGTGAAAATACGATAGTCCTCGGAATTGGCCCTGCCGGTACCGGTAAGACATATCTTGCCGTTGCTATGGCGGTAAAGGCTTTCCGTGAACATAAAATAAAAAAGATCATACTGACACGTCCTGCGGTCGAGGCAGGCGAAAAACTCGGCTTTCTGCCAGGTGATATGCAGGATAAGGTCGATCCGTACCTGCGTCCGCTCTATGATGCTCTGTTCGATATGTTCGGCGCTGAGAGTTTTGCAAGATACATGGAAAAAGGCATAATCGAGGTCGCTCCGCTTGCCTATATGCGTGGACGTACTCTTGATGAGGCTTTCATCATTCTCGATGAAGCCCAGAATACAACCTCGGAACAGATAAAAATGTTCCTGACACGCCTCGGTAATGAAAGCAGAATGGTCATTACGGGCGATATCACACAGATAGACCTGCCCGACTCACGGAAATCAGGTCTCGTTGAAGCAGTAAAAGTCCTGAAGGGCATAGACGACATCGCAATACACAGATTTACCGAAAAAGATGTGGTGCGCCATAAGCTCGTGCAGGATATCATTAAAGCGTATGAAAAGTACAATGAAGGGAGAACAAAAAATCATGGCTAAATTAAAGGTATATGTAAAGAATAATCAGACAGAGGTGAAAGTTCCTGTAGGTATCAGACTGCTCATAAGAAGATGCTGTCAGGCTGTCCTAACTACAGAGAATTTCGGCAAGGACGCTGAGGTAAGCGTTTCTTTCGTAAGCAACAGCGAGATCAAAAATCTCAACAAAATTTACAGAGACAAGGACAGCGTTACCGATGTTCTTTCATTTCCGCTCACAAGCGCTGACGGCACTGTTGAGACAAATCCTGAGTCAGGTGCAGTTCAGCTCGGCGACGTTGTAATTTCACTGGAAACTGCCGTAAAACAGGCTCAGAACTACGGCCACTCCCTTGAACGTGAGATCGGCTTCCTGACAGTTCACTCAATGCTCCATCTTCTCGGCTATGACCACGAGACAAGTCCGCTTGACCAGCGTGTAATGCGTGAGAAAGAGGAGTCAGTCCTTGAAAAGCTTGGTATTTCAAGAGACGTGACTTTCGTTGTGAACGGAGAAAAGAACTGATGCCGAGAACTGCTTTTGTTACTATCGCAGGACGCACCAACGCAGGCAAATCCTCGCTTTTAAATGCTATCGTCGGCGAAAAAATAGCCTCCGTAAGCAGCAAGCCCCAGACTACAAGAACACGTATCACAGGCATCCGCAACATTGATGACGTTCAGCTCGTTTTCTTCGATACACCGGGGCTGCATAAGCCTGTAAACAAGCTGAGCGAACATATGCTCAATACCGTGAAGGAGTCTGTCAGCGATATCGATGCCGTTATCTTCGTTATGGACTGCACCAAGAAGATAAACGATCAGGAGCTTGAACTGCTGAAATCGATGAACAGCTCGAAAATGCCTGTAATTCTGGTGCTTAATAAGATAGACCTCCTGAAAAACATGGACGACATCGCTCCGGTCATCGCTGAAATGACATCTAAAATTGAGTTTCAGGCTGTAATTCCTGTCAGTGTAACTGAGGATAACGGCGTTGACATCGTAATTCAGGAAATTATAAATCTTGCCGAGGAATCGGTGCATTTCTTCCCGGATGACATGATAACCGACCAGCCGGAAAAAGTGCTTGCAGGCGAGATGATCCGTGAGAAGCTGCTCGGTCTTCTCAATGACGAAGTTCCGCACGGAATTGCTGTGGGCGTTGAGGAAATGTCTGAGCGTGATGATAAGGATATCCTCGATATTTCGGCTGTCATCTACTGCGAAAAGGAATCCCATAAAGGTATTATAATCGGAAAGGGCGGAGCTATGCTCAAAAAGGCTTCAACTGCTGCCCGAATCGAACTGGAGGAATTCTTCCAGATCAAGGTAAACCTCAAATGCTGGGTAAAGGTCAAAGAGGACTGGAGAAACCGTGAAGGTCTTATCCGCAGCTTTGGTCTGTCTGACAAGTAATTTCACGCATAAAACGCTTAATTTTACAGATAATATCATTGCTCCGTTGTTGTCAGCGGAGCAATTTGGTATTGGAGCGTTTTTTATGGAAGGCAATATTCTCTGGTTCATTTTTATTATTACAGGAAAAGCTGAGGATTACCTCAGATATAAGGAAAAATGCAATGCTGACTGTTGAAGGAATTGTCCTGAAAGAACGGCTTTCAGGCGAAACAGACAAGTTTATAGACGTACTCACCAAGGAAAGCGGAGTGCTTGAGATTTCCGTTAAGGGCGCAAGAAAAATAAACGGCAAATCAGGCAGTTCCGCCCAACTTTTTGCATATTCACGGTTCTGCCTTGACCAGCGGCGCAATATCTGGTGCCTCAACAGCGCAGAGCCGATACATATTTTTTATGACCTGCGAAATTCACTCACAAAGATATCGCTTGCTTCATATTTTGCCGAAATAATGCGATTCTGCATCGGTGACGAAAAACAGAACGGCGATATTATGCGGCTCATGCTCAATTCTCTGCATTTTCTTGAAAACGGTCAGAGAAGTGAAGCTCTACTGAAAGCTTTGTTTGAGCTCAGGCTGATGTCGGAGATAGGCTATATGCCTGACATCGTGGCTTGCCGTAACTGCGGCGCTTATGAGCCTGATGAGCTGTTTTTTTCGTTTTCGGACGGCGGATTTTACTGTAAGGACTGCTTCAGCGGTGAACAGAACAGCAATTTCATGAAGGTGAAACTGCCTGTTTTAAGTGCTGTACGCCATATCGTCCTTGCTGATTTCAGCAGACTTTTCAATTTCCGCACCTCGGATAAAACTATGGAAACACTGTCTGCACTTGCCGAAACCTATGCATTATCGCATCTTGAAAGAAATTTTCAGACACTTGATTTTTATAAGAGTTTGATGCACTGATCTACAGACAAACTCTGAGAGGTATAATAAAATGAATAAATATTTTACAACTTTGGAACTTGACAAAGTTCTCAATATGCTTGCCGACTACACATCAAATTCGGCAACAAGACAAATGGCGCTTGATCTCCGTCCTGAACATGACCTTGCAAAAGTTCGCCTTGAATGTCTCAAAACATCTCAGGCTCTTGAACTCTCGGTCCAGTTCGGTACACCGCCGTTTTCAAACTTCAAGGACATAAGCGCAGTCGCCGCCCGTGCAAAATCGGGTGCGGTGATATCTCTCCGAGATCTTATGGATATTGCGGCTATGCTCCGTCAGATAAAGGCACTTGCAGACTGGTACGCTCACTGCGAAAATATCGAGACAGACCTGAACTATATGTTTTCAAGATTACAGCCGAATGACTGGCTGCTTGAAAAGCTTGAACGTTCGATAATTTCCGAAAATGAGATAGCCGATGCTGCAAGCCCTGAACTTGCGGCTATAAGGCGGAAAATTAACCGTGCCGGTATGCAGCTCAGGGAAACTCTTGACAAAATGATAAAGAACAAGACCACCCAGACTTATTTGCAGGAGAGCAATGTCACTATCCGTGACGGACGTTTTGTACTCCCTGTAAAGGCTGAATACCGCAGTCAGGTCAGTGGTCTTATCCACGATACATCTGCTACGGGACAGACTATTTTCATCGAGCCTATGGCTATCGTTGAGGCTAATAATGACATCCGCATACTCGAAGGCAAGGAACAGGAGGAAATCGAGAGAATTATCCGTGAGCTTTGTCGTGAATGCGGAGAATATGCCGATATACTGTGCGAAAATTATAAGGTATGCACTGAGCTGAATCTTTATTTCGCAAAATCCAATCTTGCCGCAAACCTCAGATGCTCACTGCCTGAAATTACCGACGACGGCAAAATGTACCTGAAAAAGGCAAGACATCCGCTTATTGACCGAAATAAGGCTGTTCCGATCGATCTTTCACTGGGCGAGGATTATCAGGCACTTATCATTACAGGCCCTAATACAGGCGGTAAAACTGTATCACTTAAAACCGCCGGACTGCTCAGCCTTATGATAATGTGCGGACTGCTCATTCCTGTTTCGGACGGCAGCCGTATCTCAATATTCCGCCATATTCTTGCGGATATCGGCGACAGCCAGAGCATTGAGCAGAATCTTTCGACATTCTCGTCACATACAAATAAGGTAATTGAAATACTTAAAACAGCCGATGAAAGCTCACTTGTTCTTCTTGATGAGCTTGGTTCGGGAACTGATCCTGTTGAAGGTGCGGCTCTTGCAGTTTCAATAATCACACGCCTCATGGAATCGGGCGCAAAAGTCATGGTAACTACTCACTATCAGGAGCTTAAAGTTTTTGCCATCAGCACGGAAAATGTCGAAAATGCATCTTGTGAGTTCGACATTGAAACTCTACGCCCGACCTACAGGCTTATTGTCGGTTCTCCCGGTAAATCTAATGCTTTTGCAATTTCAGAAAGTCTTGGTATGCCGTCGGATATCATAAATGATGCGAAAATGCGTGTCAGCGATGCGAATACACGTCTTGAAGAAGTCATCGGCAGACTTGAGGCTTCACGTCTTGATCTTGAACGTCAGAGAGAGGAAATTCTCCGCCTTAAAGCTGAAATTGCAGAGCATGAGGAGACTATCCGCAAAGAACGTGAGGAGATAGAAAAGACAAAGGCTGATGAGCTTGAAAAGGCGAGATTACGTGCTTTGTCCATCATTGAGCAGACCAAGGCCGAGTCAAATGAGCTTATCGATGAGCTTGAAAAACTCCGCAAACAGAAGGAAAAGAAGGATTTCAGCGTAAACGTTTCGGGCGTAAAGTCAAGGACAAGACAGAGTTTCAACAAAATGTATGACACTGCTAACCCTGTTGACAGGCAGGATCCTAATGAGAATTATGTTCTGCCGAGAAAACTGCGCCGTGGAGATACTGTATATGTCGTTGATCTTCAGCGCAAGGGCATTATTTCAGGCGATCCCGACGGCAGCGATTTCGTTTTCGTGCAGATGGGCGTTATGAAAACGAAGATGAATATTTCACGTCTGCGTCTTGAAGATGCACCAAAGGTAACTGTCGGCGGCAGTTCTCCGATGAAACCGAACCGCAAGATGAACAAGGTCGGCGTTAAGGCTGAAAGACGTGGAAAATTGGAGCTTGACATACGTGGCTGCGCCTGCGATGACGGTATCTATCAGCTCGATGCATTTATAGATCAGGCTGTAATGTCAAATATTTCAACGATAACTATTATTCACGGCAAGGGTACGGGATTACTGAGGACAGCTGTCCACAAGCGCCTGAAAGCCCATCCTTCGGTCAAAACATTCAGACTCGGCGTTTTCGGCGAGGGCGAGGACGGCGTAACTATTGCTGAACTGAAATAAGCTGCAAAGCATGGCAGAATGATACTAATTTCACGTGATTTTTAAAATGTACACATATTTTTCATTAAATTCTCTTGCAATTTATAAAAATATATAGTATAATAAAAAGTGTATAGAAAGTAATCATAAGGGCATCTCTAAAAAACCCGTTTTGAGGCAACACCGCACAAAGATTGTGCGGCAGAAACGCAGTTAGATTTTTCGTCAG
>JAKSQT010000080.1 GCA_024403995.1 Ruminococcus sp. | reverse complement strand
TCAGAAAGGTTTGCCCCGATAAAGAGTAAAAACTTCTATATGAGTACCGCCGTTATGAAAACAGGGATTTTTCATTTCATTTTTCGCTTGTTCCGTGTCACAGGCAGGGACAGATAGCCATTTTAAGGCGTTTTCTTCTCTGAACATTGATAACGGATGCGCCTGGTTTGCCTGCATAGTCCTCTGCTTCTTCTGCAAGGCTGTCAAAGATGTCGATGGCATACTGAATGCTGCATCGTGTCATGAGGTCGGCTTTCCCCGAATATTCGACAAGTTTACCGACTGACACGAGGGCATTAAGAGCCTGTGAAACAGACTCTTCATCATTCTTGTCAACCATTGTCAGAATTTGCTGAAGATATGACAGAAAATTGTCAATCGTCATAATAATTCCCCTTTTTAATTGTAATAATTCCTTTTTCACTTATTTTTCTCATGTTTCAAATAAATTATAACACTAAAAATATTATATGTCAATATAAATCACCATGGTTTATTAAATTATTATATATTGACTAATGAGCAGTCATATTTGTGTAGTGATTAATAGCTGTACAATTAAAAAATATGCGAAAAATAGTTATAATTTGTTGACTAATATCAAAAAATCTGTTATAATGTAAATACTGTTTATAGAAAATGAGAGGACGATTTGGGTATGACACACTTAATAAAAAAAGCTGTGGCTGTGTTTATGACTGCTGTATCGTGTGCGGCGGTTGTTCCGACTGTATCATTTGCCGCAGGTGTATTGCCGTCAGAAACATCATATGATGAGATCGGCGCAAAAATTGAACAGTTCTATGATGAAAATAAAGATATGTCCGTTGGTATGTCAACTGCTGTATTCACTGCTGATAAGTCGCTTTATAACGGTTATTTCGGCTTTTCAGACAGGGAAAACGATATTGCTTTTGACGAGGAGACGGTTGTTGAATGGGGCAGCATAACCAAGCTGACCGTCTGGGTCAGTGTGATGCAGCTTTATGAGCAGAAAAAAATTGACCTGAATGCTGATATACAATTATATCTTCCGAACGACTTCCTGAAAAGGCGAAAGTTTGACGATACTATTTCAATGACTAATCTTATGAACCATGATTCGGGATTTGTAGGCGGACTTCTTACGTATATGACAACTGACAAGACACAGCTTGCAACTATCGCTGAATTACTGAGGGATATTCAGCCTGCACAGGCCTACCGCCCCGGAGAGACGGTCGCATACAGCGGATGGACTGCTACGCTTGCTGCATATATCGTTGAACGTGTCAGCGGAATGGAGTTTTCAGAATATGTCCGCAAGAATATTTTTGAGCCGCTCGGCATGGAGAATACTTCCGTTTACGGAGACCATTCTGATAATCTTGATGTTCTTGCAAAGCTTGGCAGTCTGAAATACTATAATGCCGGCGGAGGACTGATGAATATGCCGAAAGTATATGACCTGTTCTATCCGGAAGGCGGCTGCGTTTCAAATCTGAAAGACCTTGAGACTTTTGCACAGGCTCTCCTTTCAAGAAATACAGTTCTCATGAAAAAGGAAACTTTTGACGAGATGTTCAAGCCTACGAAAAAATACAGCGGCACTGATACTGCAAGAAACTGCCACGGTTTCTGGTGTGAGGAATACAGCTCACGTGTACTCGGACATTACGGCAATACAAGCGGATGTTCGTGCTGTCTGAAGCTTGATATCAAAAACGGTGTCGGAATGGTCGTCATGACAAATCAGGCGAATGAATCAACTTTCAACAAGGCTATGCCAATGCTTGTTTTCGGCGAGACCAACAGCGAAAATCTGCTGGCTGATGTTGCTTATGACGGCGCAGTTATTGACAGTTCCTATATTGTAAACGGGCCGCTGAGTGCTCTGCGTTATTATTATGCATATAATTATTCAATGCTCAAAGCCACAGAAGGTGCAAAGCATACTTTTGCAGTTGAAACTGATGGCGGGATAGAATCGCTGAACAACGATATGCTGAAAGCTGACGGAAACATGGTCACTGCATATAAAGTGCTCATGGCTGTCTATGCGGCGTTTACAGCGATAAGCGTACTGACGCTGTTAATAAAGCTGATAAAGCGCATCATGAGGAAAAAGAGCGAAAATCCGCTTCACGGCTGGCATTCCGGAGCTGCTTTCTTCCAGATATTCTCGGCTGTTCCTATAGCGTTTGTTTATTTTATGTCACAGCGGATATGGAAAACTATGATATATAAAATGGTATGTGTAATTTTCATTCTGGCGGCAGTTGCAATGGCAATTATGCTTATCTACTGGATGACGAATATATTCAGGTCAAAATACCGAGAGGCTAAATTCATAGTAAAATTCAGGAATTTCTATACTGCTCTCGGAATGGCAGCTACGCTTGCCTCGGTTTATTTCTTTGAACTCTATCAGTTCTGGGCACTCTAAGACAAAAAAGCACCGTACCTTCCCCAAGGTACGGCGTTTTATTTATATTTATAACTATATCATGTTTATTCCCAATTAACTTATTGAATGCGTCTTTATGCTGCTACCCTTTTGCAGCGACTGCAAAGCACCTTCACTATGCGGTGCTGTTCCCTAAGTATGAGAAATTATTTATTTTTCTCATGGTATACCTCCTTTGTTTTTAGGTTTTATATCAAAATTTTGGCTTTCTGTATAATATAACGTTTTAAATTTACAAAATGTGCGAATAAAATTGTAAACAATCTGTGAACAATAATATAAGCTTGCAATATGCCATAAATATATGTTATAATGAATACACAGTATTGATTATATATTGATTTAAGGCAATACCGCACAGAGCTGGCGGTGCAGATACGCAGTCAGATTTTTCGTCAGATTGTATGAAAACGACGCCGCTGGGCTGACGCCCAGCAAGGAGTTTTCGTGCAAAATGACGGAAAATATGCAAGTAGATGCGCTGCCAAGCCGTCAGGCGGGCTTTGTGCGGTTTTGTCTTAAGCAAAAACGGGTTATTAGAGATGCCCCTATTTTTGAGGTATGACAAATGAAAAATTCT
This sequence comes from Ruminococcus sp., assembly GCA_024403995.1. Classification (GTDB taxonomy): domain Bacteria; phylum Bacillota; class Clostridia; order Oscillospirales; family Ruminococcaceae; genus Ruminococcus. The sequence goes on along the minus strand of JAKSQT010000080.1, from coordinate 5,812 downwards.
TCTATCAAATGGCTGAGTGAGGTAACAGGCAGAAAAAAATGGTATATTGCATTTCTTATCGGCATTCAGGCTATTATCGGCGCAAGCAGTGTTTACTATGCACTTCTTCTGAGAAATATTATTGACTGTGCAGTTTCAGGTGATAAACATGGTTTCCGTTTTAATGTTGTGCTCATTGTGCTTGTTGTTCTCCTTCAGATAGGACTGAGGGCGGTTTCAAGGCATTATGAGGAAAAATCAAGGGCAACCTTTGAAAATCTGCTTAAAAACAGGCTGTTTTCAAATCTGCTGAAAAAAGACTATGCGAGCGTTACGTCTGTACATTCTGCCGAATGGATAAACCGACTCACCAACGACAGCGTTGTCTGTGCAAACGGTCTTGTTGAGATACTTCCGGGACTTGGCGGCATGGCTGTCAAGCTGGTAGGCGCAATGGTAATGATACTTGCACTTGAACCTCGGTTTGCTTACATAATTATCCCCGGCGGAGCTGCGATGCTGTTTTTTACATACGGTTTCAGAAAGGTGCTGAAAAAACTCCACAAGAACATTCAGGAAAAAGACGGCAAACTTCGTGTATTCTATCAGGAGCATCTGAGCAGTCTGGTAATGGTTCGTTCATTTGCGGCTGAGGAGCAGACAAGTCTTGAAGCTGACAAAAAGATGGATGAGCATAAGGCTGCACGAATGAAACGGAATAATTTCTCGAATGTGTGCAATATCGGCTTTGGCGGTGCGATGAACGGAATGTATATCCTTGGCGTGATATTCGGCGGGATCGGCATTATCGGCGGTACTATGAGCTATGGAACGCTTACCGCTATTTTGCAGCTTATTTCCCAGATTCAGTCGCCGTTTGCCAATATTACGGGTTATCTGCCGAAATTCTATGCTGTTACGGCAAGCGCAGAGCGTATCATGGAGGCAGAGCGATTCGCTGATGACTGCCCGAATGGCGTAAGAGCGGCTGATGAGGTGAAAAAATTCTATCATGATAAGTTTAAGGCGATTGAATTTGAAAATGCAGGGTTTACTTATCTTCCATATGGCGGAGCTGATGACGGGAAAACAAAAATGCCTGTTGTGCTAAAAAATATTAGCGTTGAAATAAAAAAAGGTGAGTACATTGCTTTTGCAGGAAATTCAGGCTGCGGCAAATCAACGCTGCTGAAACTGATGATGTGTCTTTATTCTCTTGACAGCGGCGAGAGATGGCTTCTGGGCAGCGAGAAAATACCGCTCACAAGCGAATGGCACAGGCTGTTTGCTTATGTTCCGCAGGGAAATCAGCTTATGAGCGGCACAATACGTGATATCATAGCTTTCGCTGACAAATCGCAGATGAACAATGATGAAAAAATTATGAGAGCAATAGAGATAGCCTGTGCTGATGACTTTATCGGTGAGCTTGAAAACGGTATCGATACGCTTCTTGGAGAGCGTGGAACAGGGCTTTCCGAGGGACAGATGCAGCGTATTGCTGTTGCAAGGGCGATTTTCTCCGATTCACCGATACTGCTGCTCGACGAGGCAACAAGCGCTCTTGACGAGGCTACGGAAAAGCGTATGCTTGAAAATCTGAAAAAAATGACTGACAAAACGGTCATGATAGTAACTCACAGACCTGCGGCATTTGAAATATGCGACAGGATACTGGAATTTACCGAAGAAGGAATAGAATGGAAGAAAACGGTGTGAATTATCGCACCGTTTTTTATTTTAGAGGTGACCTTTAGTATCTTTCAGCATTTTTTTGCCACTGGGTTGCTCGCCGTCAGGACAAAAATCTGCTCGGAAATCCAACTGCCAACAGATCCATACAATTTTTCAGGTGTTGATTCGTGAAGATTGACAATTTGTTAAATATAACAATTTGTAGAATAACAACTTTGCAACTGATAGCTTTCAAAAAGCATTATGAATTGGTTAATATATTTTCTTCCCCTCATTGACATCAAGCATAATAAACAGCAATGTATACGCATTGTAAACATTGTCACAATATAATCAAAAAAAGACAAAAAAATTCTACGAAATGTGAAATAAGGGGTTGACATTTAAAATAAAGTGTGCTATAATATGAACATACAAACAACATATATAAAAAATGACGGTTTGGTTTGATTCACATTTTGCCCGAAATATGAACAAAACTTTTCCGACATTTTAAAAACAGAGAAATACAGTTTGTATATTAAGAGAAAGATATTAAAAAATGAGAGGTGAGGTTAATGGTACCTGATATGCTTTTTACAAACGCATTCAATATCGCTAACGTTCGGGCATCAAGCGGAGAGTTTATCTCTCAGGAGGAAACGATCTGCGTCATTCAGACAAACTCAGGCAGAATTTACTCAGGTGTCAGCCGCTTTGATCCTACAGGTGTTTACGTTCACGCTGAGATCGAAGCAATAAGAGCTATGCAGACATCGGGCGAAAGTGTTATTGTGGGAGTCCTTCTTATCGGAACACTCAGCCGCACACCTATTCTGCCGTGCGGAAACTGTCTCGGATTCATTCTCTCGCTCAGTATGGAAAATAACAATACTTCAATACTGATGCAGGACAGAATGCTCAACATCAATGAAGCCAGAATGCAGGCCATGCCAAACCCGCAGATGGCAAATCAGCAGATGCCTAATCCGATGGTAAATGTTCCGCCTCCGCAGCCGCAGCCATACGGTATGCCGCCGCAGATGCCGAACGGATATCCGCAGGCTCCGATGAATCCTATGCATTCAAATAACGTAAGCACACATATCGCAAATGACACATATTCCGGTGACTTCATCAGAAATAAAGTTAAAAATCTTCTCGATATGGACGATGAACCGGTCAAAACCGGTGCACCACTTGAAGAAGAAAAAGAGGAAGCACCGGTCAAAAAAGGTTTTTTCAGCAGCATTTTCAAACGATAAAAATATAGAAAAACATGAAAAATCGCAAATCCCGAATCTTTCAAAGGTGAACGTATTGGAAAGAATCCCGTGGGGGCAATAGTTCTTGCAAAAAAAGGTTTTTTCGGCAGAACGTTCAGAATATATAACCATCCGACAAATTCTCAAATTGATATAAAATATTTTCACGTTGATTAATGATAAAGTATCAAATCGTTTAAATTATTATGAAAGGAATTAAAGCTATGAAAGACAAGAAAAAAGTATTATCTCCGGTTAATATAATTCTTATTGTACAGCTTGCTATTCTTCTTATCCTCTCAGTTATCATTACTGTTTCGGTAAGCAGCAAGACCAAAAAAAGTTCACTTGACCAGATGACCACAATTACAGAAGCTCGTGCAGAAATGATCAGAAACTATGTTGAGCAGTCTGAAAGTGTCCTTACATACTACAGTAAGGCTGAACAGATCACCAATCTTCTCCGTAAGCCTAATGACCCTGATGCCATAGCAGCAGCTCAGGCATATACAACAGATTACTCACAGTCAGTAGACAACCTTGAAGGTATCTACGTTAGTAAGTGGGATACTACAGTTCTCGCACATACAAACAGCGGTGAAAATTCACCGATAGGCAGAGCTACCCGTTCAGGCGACGGCCTTGAAGCTCTCCACCAGTCACTCCTCGCAGCAGATACAAGTGTTTACAATACAGGTATCATCATGTCACCTGCATCAGGTGAGCAGATCGTTTCAATGTATAAGGCAGTATTTGACGAAAACAACGAGCCTATAGGTCTTGTTGGTCTCGGCATATATACAGAAGGTCTTCTTGATAAACTCGATGCACTTACTATCAACAACGCAAAAAATGCATTCTACAGCATGATAAACATCAAGGACAACAAGTATATTTTCAGCAAGGATTCAGCAGATATCGGTACAGAGATCGAGATCGAAGAAATTAAGAAGCTCGCAGAAAAATATAAAAATGTTGATGACGAAGTAAGCGATAATATTGAATATAAGAGCGGCAGTAAAAAATATGTTTCAACATATACATACATTCCTGAATATGACTGGATATTAACGCTTGACGATACCAAGAGTGAAATATTCTCACTTACAAATACAATGCGTATTTACCTCGGAGTATTCTTCGTAGCAATTCTCATCCTCTTTGTTGTATTCGGTTATATCTCAAGAGCACAGACCAAGGTAAATGATAAGCTTTCAGCTACAATGGTAAAGAATGAACAGGCTAAGGAAAACCTCTATACAGCTATGTTCAAGGACGTTCTTACAGATGTTAACAACAGAATTTCACTCTCAGTTGATATTGACAAGTGCGAACCAAGCGACACAACCCCATACTATTTCGCTATGATAAACCTCAAGGAACTCAGCACTATCAACCTTATGTACGGCAACGACATAGGTGACTGGGCGCTCGTTAAGACAGCCGACGTTCTCGGAAAGATCTTCAAGGACGATAAGGTTTACCGTACAGGTTCAGGCGAATTCTTAGTAATGATCAAGAGTAACGGCACTCCTGAAGCACAGCAGCGTATAATCTCTGACGTTTCAACAGCTCTCAACAAGCTTCAGGTTCAGAACAATACTCCGGCAGGAAGAATCGTATTCGCATATGATGCAGCAATGGTTAAAAAGACAAAAGATATCAATACATCAGTTGTAACAGTTCTCAAGAACATCATCAGAAATCCTGAGCCAACAGGTGCTCTCCCATTCGTATTCAAGGAAATCTGATCATTAACAAATGAAATGTACGCACATCCGTGGCTGAAAAAGCCTGCGGATGTGCGTATTTCTTTTTGACGTTGACAAATAGTGAATGTTATGCTATAATCTCAGTAACAGTTTTTCAGAAGGAATGATGAATATGAATGATATTGCTGATAAAATACTTGAACACTATGAAAAATACCTCGGAAAATATATAGGCGCTGACAGATTTGAGGACAGCGATTTCAAAATACAGCTTTTAGGCTATGACAAGGTTTTTGACAACTGTCTTACCTTTGCGACGTTCGGGGTATCGAAATACAGTGCAGCAACAGGGGAACGCTGTGAACTGATAATGGCGGCTGATGATGATCTTGACAAATGTGCGGATATTCTTGTAAAATCAGTATATTGTATGCTACAGAACAATATACGGATAGGTGCAGGGCTTCTACTTGGAGGAATTGATGATATCGCAAAAGGCTTTTCAGAAAAACACGGCAAATCCGAACTGTATATCACTGAGGCTGGTATTTTGCCGGAGGAATTTGCCTATGCAGACTGCGGATGTTATTTTTATATGGCGTTCCTTATATCCGAAAAGGAGGCTGATTATATCCGTCAGAACGGCTGTGATGCCTTTGAGAAATTGCTTGCCGAGTCGGAGGCTGATGTTATCGACATAAACCGTCCGTCAATTGTGTAAAGGGGAAATATAATGAGAATTGAACATATTGCGCTGTATGTCAATGACCTTGAGGCATCACGGGATTTCTTTGTGAAATATTTTGGTGCATCTTCAAATAGCGGTTATCACAATGTACGTACAGGATTCCGCTCGTTTTTTCTGACGTTTGATGACGGCGCACGACTGGAACTTATGAACAGACTTGATATGACTGATAATGAGAAAATACCTGCAAGAACAGGATATGCACATATCGCCTTTTCAGTCGGAAGCAAGGAAAAAGTTGATGCTCTTACGGAAATGCTTGAAAAGGACGGTTACACGGTCATAAGCAAGCCGAGAACTACGGGTGACGGCTACTATGAAAGCTGTATCATCGACCTTGAAGGCAATCAAATAGAAATAACAAAATAAGGCAGTACCATAACGCTGATACCCATGTAGAAGTATTGTACTTATTATTGAGGGAAACCCTTTTG
>JAKSQT010000008.1 GCA_024403995.1 Ruminococcus sp. | reverse complement strand
AGGAAGGGAGTTTGAGGGACAACCCTTTTTCAAAAGGGTTTCCCTCAATAATAAGAGAAAAGTTTCATATAAGCGCCGCTGTTATTTTTACCTGTAAAATCCTCCGTCCACGCTAAATCTGTAGGCGTAATACAAAATTGCGCCTATTACTGATAATCTGAAAAATTTTTTCATAAAAAATCACCTCCGTACAAGCATTCTATTCGCCTGCACGGAGGTATAGAACTTGTTCGCATATGATTTTTGCTTTCTATGCGAACAGTTTTATTCTTCGTCGTAATTTTTTGGATGTTTCGGCTTGCGCTTGTACTCCTTACGCTCATCTTCGACAACACGTGTCACAGGATTCAGCCCGTTCCAGTCACGGCGTTTCTCGGAATCAAGCTTTTTCTTTTCCTTTTTGCTGAGCTTTTCGTATGGTGTAAACTTTTCCATTATTCCTCGTCACCTGCCTTGAAATTGTAGATAGGCTTGATGATATCAACAATATCTGCCGTATCACCGATATTGTCAACAATAGCATCGATAGGTTTGTATGCCATCGGGCACTCGTCAAGGGTTGACGAACTTACAGAAGTCGTGTAAATACCGTTCATCTGCTTTTTGAATTCAGATACTGTGAAGCTGTTTTTTGCCTGTGTACGGGACATAAGTCTGCCTGCACCGTGCGGTGCTGAGTAATTCCAGTCAGGATTTCCCTTGCCGATGCAGATAAGGCTGCCGTCACGCATATTTATCGGGATTATGAGCTTTTCGCCTTCCTTAGCTGAAACTGCGCCCTTTCGCAGAATCATGCTGTCGGTATCGATATAGTTATGAATAGTGGTGAAACGCTCTGTTACGTGCAGTCCCATGCCCTTGATAATTTCATCCATCATAGCCTGACGGTTTAGCATAGCATATTCCTGAACTATCTTCATGTCATGGATATACTGCTTGAACAGCTCTCCCTCGGCATATGCAAGATCTTTCGCAATGGAAGTAGTCTTGGTATTTTTCAGCTTTTTCAGTTCACTTTCGATCTGCTTTGCCCTGCCCTCGGCTTTCATCTTCTCGATAATCGGCTTCAGATCAGTTTCAGAGCACTTGTTCAAGCGCTTATAAGCCTCATTCTGGTAGTATTTTGCCGTTTCGAGTCCGAGATGGCGTGAACCTGAATGAATAACGATATATATGCTTCCGTCGCTGCCTTTATCAGCCTCGATGAAGTGGTTTCCGCCGCCGAGAGTACCCAGACTGAGCATTGCACGGTCATAATTGATATGTTCGGCGCAGTAAAGCTCTGCAAGATCTATTTTCTGGGTATAGCGGTGCTCCTTTACACGAAGCGAAAATCCTGACGGTATTTTATTATAGATAAGCTTATCAAGCTGCTGAACTTCTATGTGTTTTTCTTTCAGGCGGACTGTCTCCATGCCGCAGCCGATATCCACGCCCACAAGATTCGGGACAATTTTATCTGTTATGGTCATTGTTGTGCCGATAGTACAGCCTGAACCTGCGTGTACATCGGGCATAATGCGAATCTGTGAGCCATCGCTCATTTCCTGATTGCACATTCTGATGATCTGTGTGATCGCATCCTCCTCAATAACATCGGTGAAGACCTTTGCGGAGGCATATTTTCCATTTAAAATCAGCATATTATTCTTTTTCCTCCAATGTTCTGCCTGCAATAAAAAAACGCCCCTGAAAAAACAGGAGCGTTGTATATAACTGTAGATATACGCACAAATCAGCGTATATTACGGCTTTGCAGGCGAACCCCATGTTTATTTTCATTATTTGATTTTCTGTATGATGTAAATATTATATTGAACATGTTTTTCACCTTCCTTTCAGTAAATTATGGATTTATTATACTCATAACAAGTGCATTTGTCAAGCGTAATTTCAAATTTTAACCGTTTTGTTACTTTATCAGAAACATATGAACGAGAAGCAGCGGAATGAGCATACATACGCTTACGCCCGTGAATGTAAGGAGATATCTGCCAGACTTTGAGTTTTCCGATTTGCGGTATATCTGGAACGAGATAAGACTTGCAAGCGATGCGATAATAGTGCCGAGACCGCCGATATCAGCGCCGAGAATAAGCTGTGTGCCGTTATCCGTGAAGCCTGCAAGCATGACTGTGGCAGGTACATTGCTGATGACCTGTGAAAGCAGACAGGTAACGATAAGTTCACGTCCCACAAGGATTTCCGAGAAAAACTCCCTGACAGGTTCAATTCTTGCGATATTTCCGACAAAAACGAAAAAGCAGACAAATGTTGCAAGCAATGCGTAATCCACCTTTGCAAGCACTTTTCTGTCGAAAATAAGCGATATTGCGACTGCTGCAATGAGACACGCCCAGTCGGGAATCACCCTGAAAACAGTCAGCAGACAAACGGCAAAAAGTACTGCAAATCCGGCTGTCGGAACAGGCTTTATCTTCGTATTTTCGCTGTTTTCGGATATACACGCCGTTTTCGGAAGAAACAGAGTCAGAAGTACCAGCATAGCGCCGCTGATAAGTCCAGCAGGCAGCATTGTTGTGATGAACTGCCCTGCGGTGAGGTGAAATTCGTCATAGACAAACAAATTCTGAGGATTGCCGATAGGTGTGAGCATACTGCCCATATTTGCGGCTATCGTTTCAAGAACTATGGTAAATATAAGACTTTTTTCGTCATTCATGCCGCTGAAAACGAGCAGAGTAAGCGGTACGAACGTCAGCAGTGCCACATCATTTGTGACGAGCATCGACGAAAAATAGCACAGAATTATGAAAACAAGCGCAAGTCTGCGGACTGTACCTGCCTTTTTCAGCATAAATGAGGTAGCTTTTTCAAAAATACCGACGTTCCGGAAGCCTGCGACTGCCGCCATAAGCGAAAAAAGCTGAATCAGGACAGTTTTGTTTATGTAGCCTATATACTCCTTGTCCGGAGGAATCACAAACATTGTTATCACTGCCGCAATGAATGAGATGACCAGAACAGGCTGTGATCTGAGGAATTTTTTCATTTTTATACCTTCTTTGCATAATTTGAGCGTACATATTATATCACATATTTTTCTGTTTTGCAATATGGGCATCTCTAAAAACACATTCTGAAAACAAACAGCTATGCACAGAATTATAAATGCTATGTTCACCGAAAAAATTCGACTTTTTCAACAGGCTGAACACAAAAAGTTTGTACGTTATTGCCTTAATTGAACAAAATCAGTTGACATTTGTATTTTTATATGATATAATACATAAATATTGTATAGTATGGAGGAAACGGGAATGGCTATATATGACAAAAAGGCGATCAATAAGATCGTTCTGGAAATGATGCACGATAAATACAAAGAAAGCATCATGAAAAACGAAAGCATTTATTTTGAAGAATACGACCTCTCGGTCGGCGTGAATATTGTAAGCCTGAGAGATGAAAAAGACAGATGCATGGCAGAAATGGTATTCACAGCAGTTCATCCTTTCTTTGACGAGGAACTCGTAGAGATCTGTGCAGGCCTCGGAAAAGACGTAAAATCCGCCCTTATCATGGGTACCGAGAGTTTCTGCTCAGGTGTTCTGCAATTCATTTTAGGCGCATTAAAATGTCAGAGCGAGGAAACAATGACCGCTGATATCGCCGGAGAAAAACATATTTTCAGAGTTCCGTGCGTAAGAGGCACATTCAATGTCGGCGATAAATTCATGGGCGAAGGTCATGATATACTTGAGCTTATCTATGATGATATTCCTCAGTATATCGGCAAAAAGAAGGCTTACTGGATAAAACTTTTTGCAGGTTGGACTACCGATCATCTTTCATGCGAGGTCAGAATAAACGGTGCTTTTATGTCTGAACTTACGAATAAGCTCCGTGAAAAAGTGAAAAAACCGCAGGATCCCAGCGGATATGTTTCGGAAAAACAGTTCATCCTTCTCATACAGAGCGATGAGACCTATGTCCCCTGCCCATACACAAAGAGCGATGTCAAAAAGCTTACCTATGATGCAATTGAGCGTATCAAAACCATTGACAGCCAGGAAAAATGCAACAATGTCCTCAGCGGCATCATGAACGAATGCAAAGACAGATCTCTCGGTCGTGAGATCGTCATGTTTGTGCCTGAGATCTTTTGCAGTGCTGTTCTCGGACTGCGTGACAGCGACGGAATCATCGCTGTAAATGTTGATGACAACAGCAAGATCGAAATGAAGAAAAGTCAGTCACGTGGATTTGGCTATATAGACAGTGCGGTATACAGCTATATCCGTGAAAAAAAGCCGCAAAAGGATGAGGCTATGCAGATAATGTCTGTAAGCTCACGCTTCAACGGTGTGCGTCAGGCTGTGAATAACGGCGCCAGAATCGATGAGCTTGTTTTTTCTGATATTATTTATCTTATCAACAACGAGTATAAGTTATGGTGAACCTCTCAGGGACTGCTGAAAATGCAGCCCCTTTTTGATTAAAATAATAAAATTAGTTTCATCACTTGCAAAACAATCTCATTTGTGGTATAATATTATGGTGAACCGCACAAATATGTCTCAATAGCTCAGTTGGATAGAGCGGCCGCCTCCTAAGCGGCAGGCCGGAGGTTCAAATCCTCTTTGAGACGCTTCCGGAGCCTGTTCAGTATCTTTTGCATACAGCTTTTCGGCAAATCCGAACGCTGACTGATGCTGAACAGGCTATTTGTCTCCGATTTTACGTCGGAGATTTTTCTTTTTGAAGCTGCCATAAAACTTCGCAATTTTTGGCAAGCTGTAATAATATCTTAATTGACATCTTTCTATAAAAGTGATACAATATATTTTGAGGACACCTCTAAAAACCCCTTCTGAGAAAAAGATATGTAAAGCATCTGATGCTGTCAGTTTTTCTTGCTCAAAACGGTTTTTTAGAGATGCCCTTGAAATCTATTTGCGTCTGACATGGATATGTCAGTTTTTCAGGAGGCATTTTACGTGAAAATAAGAAGAATTTTATCAATTACCGCAGCACTTGCCGCTATACTCTCAGCTTTCGGCTGCTCAGGAACAAATAGTTCCGAAGTCTCAGAAGAAGTCGTAATAAATACCGGCATCGATCCACACAGCATAATATTTGACTGGCAGAAATCTTATGAGGAGAAGCTCAAAGAATTCAGTTCATCATCTGCATATAGCAGCAAAAATTCAAGATTTGACCTTTATGACATCGACCTCGACGGAACACCTGAGCTTATCATCTCTCCCGACAGCGAGCTTTCTTCAGTCTGCGAGATATACACATACAGAAATGCTCTTGAAAAAGTTGCCGATATCGGTGCAAACGGCACATTCAGATATATCCCGTCACTTGGATGTATCGGCTATGAATACAGCGGCGATGGTTTTGTATATGGTGAATACCATTCGGCTTCCGAAAATATCTCAGAGCCTTCCGTAACATACTACAACAACCTTGGTTCTGCCGCTGCCGGCGCTACCATCAAATATGAGATAAACAATGCCGAAGTGACACTTGCCGAATACGAAAGCGCAGTTCAGATATATTCCGGAGCAGCCGCAGTTGACCTTGGAAGAAAATATACTTTCGGCGAAAAATCGATCGATTACGCTCTTCACTGCTCACAGAGCTGGGGCGCTGTTCTTTCGGATATCCAGAAAAATGCATACAAAAAGATCCTCTCTGACATTATTGCAAATTCTCCTGAAAATGATGCTGCTTTTGAAATTGCCGACCTCGACGGAAACAATGTTCCTGAACTTATACTCTCAACAGGTTTTACCGATATCTGTGACTGTCATGTTTATTTCCTGAATGAGGCAGTTGTCAATGACCTCGGTACAAGCTGCGGTCAGTACGGCTGCTTTACATTCGATGTTGAAAACAGCGTTTTCTTCTCCGACGGCAAGTCTGAAACACAGTGCTGGAGTCTGAATGATGCCGATCTTGATAAATTCAAACCATCAGAAAATACTATGGTATGCGGAAGAAACTATATTCTTACAAATGATTCAGTGAACTCTGCATTCCGCTAAAAGGATAAAAAATGGCTAAATCACGTTATATCTATACCTGCAACCAGTGCGGCTATGAAAGCTCGAAATGGAACGGCAAATGCCCGTCATGCGGCGCATGGAACAGCTTTGAGGAGGATATTGCCGATAATTCGTCTTCTTCCTCACGCTCTGCTTCATCAGCTCCTGCCGCAGACCTTTCAGAGCGTATCTTTGAACTTGCCGACATCGGCGTTGACAGCGATGTGCGCTATGATACGGGACTTGACGAGCTTAACCGTGTCCTCGGCGGCGGTCTTGTAAAAGGCTCTCTTGTACTTTTAGGCGGTGAACCCGGCATAGGAAAAAGTACCATGCTCCTCCAGATATGCCAGTTTCTCGGCGAGGAGCACTCTATCCTCTATGTTTCGGGAGAAGAATCAGCCCGTCAGATAAAGCTGCGTGCCCAGCGTCTCGGCGTTGACAGTGAAAATCTCTATATTCTCACATCGACCGACGCAGAATCCGTCTCCGAGACAATAGCATCTGCCGCACCTGATATCGCAATTATTGACTCGATACAGACCATGAGCATCGGCAGAATATCTTCAAGTCCGGGCAGTCTCACTCAGGTCAGGGAATGCACCAACCTGTTCATGCATACTGCAAAAAACCAGGAAATTCCTATTATCATCGTCGGTCACGTCAACAAGGACGGCGCTATTGCAGGTCCGAAGGTCATGGAACATATCGTGGATGCCGTACTGTGCTTTGAGGGTGAGCGTCATCAGAGCTACAGGCTGCTGCGTGCCGTCAAGAACCGTTTCGGCTCGACAAATGAGATCGGCGTTTTCGAGATGATAGACAAGGGACTGCGTGAAGTTGCCAATCCGTCACAAATGCTGCTTGCAGGCAGACCTCACGGAGTTTCAGGCTGCTGCGTTGCCTGCATCATGGAAGGCAGCCGCCCTATTCTTGCCGAAGTTCAGGCTCTTGCCTCAAAAACGAGTTATTCCGCTCCACGGCGTATGTCAACAGGCTTTGATTTCAACAGACTCAGCATCATCATCGCCGTTCTTGAAAAGCGTCTCGGAATTTTCATGGGTTCTCTTGATGTCTATCTGAACATCGTCGGAGGCTTCAAGCTTGATGAACCGGCAGGAGATCTCCCTGTTGCTATGGCGCTCTATTCGGGCATCATGGACAAACAGATCGATGAGGGGCTTATCGCTTTCGGCGAGATCGGTCTCGGCGGAGAGATTCGCTCCGTCCCCCACCTTACCCATCGTATCCGTGAGGCTGAACGAATGGGCTTCAGAACCTGCGTTATCCCCAGACAGTCTATGTCCTCTATCGACACAAGCGACTACAATATAGAAATAATCCCCGCAAGCAGCCTCAAACAGGCTTTTGCGGTCATAAAATAGGAGGTCACTATGAAAAAGATAATTTCCTTTCTTGCCGCCTGCACATTCATTCTCTGTCCGCTCACTTCATGCGATAAAAAGAACGAAAACAGCGATAGTTCAGAATATATTGAAGGCTATACTTATAATCAGGAGGAATTTAATCCTGAAAAAGGTTCACAAAACAATGACCAGCAGACTATTGATGAACTGACAGACGTTTTCAATACCTATTTCCGTGGCACAAACAATAAAAACGCCAAGGTCGAGCTTACTGCCTATACCCCGAAAGCCTATGTACAGAAGCTCAAGGACGAAAATAAGTACCAGAATTTTCTGCTGAGTATTGACGCAACTATCAATCAGGAGCATAATCAGTGGAGCGAATACGGCGACGGAGCTATGCTCAGACTCAACGAGATCACAAAGATATTCACTCTCAATGATGCTTTTCTTCCAAAGGCTGAAAAGTATTTCAAGGACAATTTCGGCGAATTTGAATACGATATTCAGGTCGAGGAGGTCTGTGAGGTATACTTCCGCTATACCCTTGAAGGAACAAAAGGCTCTGACACAAGTGATTCCACCGTCTGTGCCGCAAAGCTCAAGGACGACGGCTGGAAACTCATATTTGCAAGCTCCTCTGAACTCGCAAACAATTAAGGCAGCACCGCACAGTTTCTGTGCGGTCAGTCTGTTGAAAAAGTCGAAATTATTTCGTTAAGCAAGGGCTGTCGAGGACGCCAGCCCCTACAATTCAGCTATTCTTCGTTAATGCATTTGTAGGGGACGGCGTCCTCGACGTCCCCAAATAAGTTTTTTGACACGCTGACCGCACAGTTTCTGTGCGGTATTGTTTTATCCGACACCAATCAAAATATTAGTATTCCGCAGACAGCCGAAACAATAATAAAGACAAAAGGCGAAAGATTTTTCTTTGTCAGCGGTTTATAACCAAACATTACAGCGGACAGAACAACTGTAAGAATAAGCGCTTTCATATCAAATCCAACAGAAGCATTAATTCCGGTATTTGACAATATCATATATATTCCCGTGGCTGATATTATTCCGATGACGCTTGCTGTCAGACCATTCATCGCAGCCTGCGTATATTTGTTTTTCAGAAGATTTTTCAATGCTATCGTAAGCAGAATTATAACAATAAAAGACGGAAGCACAACGGCAAATGTTGCAATCAAAGCGCCTATGATGCCTGCCTCGCTGCTGCCTGTAAATGTAGCAAGATTTATCATTATCGGCCCCGGAGTGCTTTCGCTGACCGCTACCATATAGGCGATCTCGTCATCGTTCATCCAACCGTATTTCATCACCACTTCACGTATCAGAGGAACCGCACCGTATGCACCTCCGAATGAAAAGCATCCGACTTTCAGGAAACCAAGAAAAAGATCAAGCAGTATCATTTGTTTTCCTCCTTTATTTTACCTGATACGGAAAAAATAATGAGACTTGCTATGCCTGCCATCAGCATAAGCACGACGGATGAAAAATTCACAGAAAAAATATTAATGATAAGCATTGCAATGCATGATATGCTCATAATTGAAAGAGAAAGTCTGTTTTTCTTCATTTTCCTGATCATGTTTATGCCTACGCTTAAAATAAGTATTCCCACAGCTATTTTTATGCCTTTGAACGCTTTTGCAACAATTTCATTTTCAAGAAAATTGTTCAGAAATAATGAAATAATGAAAATGATAACAAAAGAAGGCAGAACCATTCCTAAAGTTGCTGACAATGCACCTTTAATTCCGGCTTGCTTATAGCCGACAAATGTTGAACAGTTTACGGCTACAGGCCCCGGAGTTGATTCGGCTATTATCGTAATATTCATCATTTCTTCATGCGTTATCCATTTTTTCTTTTTAACGCAGATATCCTCGATAAATGATATCATGGCATATCCGCCGCCGAATGTGAATGCTCCTATTTTTGCAAAAGTGAGAAATAAATCTGTCAGTAAATTCATATTTTACTTCCTTTTTCAAAAAATTATGGGCACCTCTAAAAACCCGTTTTGAGTAAGAAAAAGCAGATAGGTGCAGCAGATACAAGGAAAGCCCTTGAAGGCGTGCTTTCGCACTCCGAGAGGGCTTGACACAGCAGATGCTGTGCATAGCTGCTTTTTCTCAGAAGGGGTTTTTAGAGGTGCCCTTATGACATTCTTTGCAGCTGTCACGTTTTTCATTATATCACATAAGAATCATATTTTCAAGAGAACGATGGATATCAGCGCAGAACCACACAAAAAATTTTCAGTAATTCGGCAAAAACCACTTGACTTTCACTGATATATATGTTATAATGAATGTACCTCATTAGGGGTTTATTTTTTTGCCCTGTCTGAGGGAGGCAAACAACCTACCTTCGTTAAACGAAGGAAGTACTAATTCAGGAGGTGCCGATATGAGAGTAAAGGTTACTTTAGCTTGTACAGAGTGCAAGCAGCGCAACTATGTTTCTAAGAAGAACAAGAAGAATGACCCGGACAGAATTGAAATGATGAAGCATTGCAAATTCTGCCGCAAGCATACTCTTCACAAGGAAACAAAGTAATCGGAAGGAGTATTTTTAATGGCTAAGGATACAACTTCAGAAAAGAAAAAGGAAGTTACTTCCGAAAAAAAGTCTGAGAAAAAAGCAGACAAAAAAGAACCGGGCAAAATCAAGTCATGGTTCAAAGACTTAAAAGTCGAATTCAAAAAAGTGGTTTGGCCAACAAAGAGCACTGTTGTTACAAATACTTCAGTAGTTGTCGGTGTTATCGCACTTTCAGCAGTTCTTGTAGGTCTGCTTGACGAGGGCTTCCTTGCTCTGTTCAGCTTTATCTACAACAGCTAAACCATGGGAAAATCTGAGGAGGATCAGTAATGTCAGAAGCAGCTAAGTGGTATGTCATCCACACATATTCAGGCTATGAAAATAAAGTAGCCAAGGATATTGAAAAAACGGTCGAAAACCGCAAGCTTCACGAGCTTATCCAGGAGGTCAGAGTCCCAACCGAAATGGCGACCGAGATCGCCGATGGCAAATCAAAAGAGGTTGAACGCAAAACCTATCCGGGTTACGTTCTTATCAAAATGGTTGTCAATGATGACACATGGTATCTCGTAAGAAATACCAGAGGCTGCACAGGCTTCGTAGGACCAGCATCCGAACCTACTCCCCTTTCCGAGGCTGAAGTTAAACAGCTCTTCGGCGTTGAGGTTTCTTCTGTAAGCGTCAACTTTAAAGTGGGCGACAGCGTTCAGATCTCAGGCAACGGCATGGAAGGCTTCGTTGGTGTCGTTCAGAACATTAATCTCGAAGACCGCAAGGTAGATCTTCTCGTATCTATGTTCGGTCGTGAAACTCCTACTACAGTTCCTATCGACCAGATAAGAGTTGTGGAGGACTAACCTGAAATTTCAGGTCAATTCAGGTCAAAAGAAACCCGCAGAGGTTTCAGTGGGAGGGATAAAATTCAGATTATCCCGCCGTTTACCACATTTATGGAGGTGCGAATTACATGGCACAGAAAGTAGTTGGCTACATTAAGCTTCAGATCGCAGCAGGAAAGGCTACTCCTGCACCACCTGTTGGTCCGGCTCTCGGTCAGCATGGTGTTAATATCATGGCATTCACAAAGGAATTCAATGAGAGAACAAAGAACGACATCGGTATGATCATCCCTGTTGTTATCACTGTTTACGCAGACCGTTCATTCTCATTCATCACTAAGACTCCACCTGCAGCAGTTCTTATCAAGAAGGCTTGCAACATCAACAGCGGTTCAGGCGTTCCTAACAAGACTAAGGTTGCAAACATCACTAAGGAACAGGTTCAGAAGATCGCTGAGCAGAAGATGCCAGACCTCAACGCTGGTTCTCTTGAAGCAGCTATGAGCATGATCGCAGGTACAGCTCGTTCAATGGGCGTTGTAGTTGTTGACTAATTAATAATTTGAATGATGATATGGGACAAGTTCCCGTTCAGAGTTCTATTGGTGGGAGGAAAATTCCGCTAATCGGTTCGCTATAAGCATCCGGTATTACCACTTAAATAGGAGGAAATATAATGAAACACGGCAAAAAATATGTTGACAGCGCTAAGGCTGTTGATTATGCAAAGCAGTATGAGTCCGCTGAGGCTCTTGATATTGTCTGCAAGAATGCAAAGGCTAAGTTCGATGAAACAATCGAAGCTCACATCCGTCTCGGCGTTGACTCAAGACACGCTGACCAGCAGGTCAGAGGTGCTGTAGTTCTTCCAAACGGTACAGGTAAAACTGTTCGTGTATGCGTATTCTGCAAGGAAGATAAGTACGAGGCTGCTAAGGCTGCAGGCGCTGAATTCGTTGGCGGTCAGGATCTCGTTGATAAGATCATCAAGGAAAACTGGATGGAGTTCGACGTTGTTGTTGCTTCACCTGATATGATGGGTCTCGTTGGTCGTCTCGGTAAGGTTCTCGGTCCTCGTGGACTTATGCCAAACCCGAAGGCTGGTACTGTAACTCCTGACGTAGCTAAGGCTGTAACTGATGCTAAGGCTGGTAAGATCGAGTACCGTCTCGACAAGACAAACATCATCCACTGCCCAATCGGCAAGGCATCTTTCGGTGCTGCTAAGCTTGAAGAAAACTTCTCTACACTTATGGAAGCTATCGTTAAGGCTAAGCCGGCTGCTGCAAAGGGTTCATACCTCAAGAGCTGCACTGTTACTTCAACAATGGGCCCTGGTGTTCCAGTTGCTACAGCAAAGTATGGTGTCTGATTAATTCAGTATACAAATTAAGCTGCACAGAAATGTGCAGCTTTTTATTTATCAAAAAACAATGAGTTTTTGCCGTTTTTAATGGCTTTTTTCAATACATCCTTCATTACACTCTGCTCGTCAGGCTCCAGCTTACTGAATGCCTTGATAAACGCAGGGTATTTTTTTAAGTCTTTCAGCTCATATATAGTGCTCGCATCAGAATTTTCCAAAGCCTTGAAAAGTGCATTGACAAAACCTTCACGTTCTTTATCATCAAGATCAGAAATAAGTCCCGACAGCGTTTTGTTTATCCTGCCTGTTTTCTGTTCGCTCTGCGGCAGATAATCAAATCTGTCACGCTCAACCATCCAGTTAAACGAAACGTGCTGCATAAGACCTGAAACACTGTTTCTGACGTATTTATGCTGAATATCACTGTTCAAAAGCATTGAAACAACTGTACCTTCCGGAACAAAGCTGTGAATTTTCCCCTGAACAGCCTTATACGACTCGCTGTCCACGATCTCATCACGGAATCCCGGCCCGTCAAAGCTGTATACCTCTGTCAGTTTATCCTGAATTTCTTTATCAATGAACATGGATGCATAAACCGCAAGATTACCGCCTTTTGAATGACCGCCTATTCTTATTGGGCACTTTATCCCTTTGAAGTTTTCATTGAGATAGCTTACAGCCTGTCGCTGACTTGGTATCTCCTGAACATAGCTCATCATGAAATCTTCCTTCCAGCCGACCATTGTACCGTCAGTACCTCTGAAAGCGATAAAAACCGAGCCGTCATCGAGCATACAGGTTATAGCAGCAAACTGCATATTTTCATCTTGACTGAACATATTGCAGCTGCCTGATATCAGCATATTGCCGAATCTGCGTGATTCTGCCATTTTACAGAACAGAATATTATCCTGAGCAAATGTCACTGCACGGTCGTTTTCAGGCACAGCACCTATCTTAAAGTTTTTATAAGCATCTGCTACTGCAATTGTATTGGTGAAGCTGTCGGATGCCACACGTTCAAACTTTACATAGGCGAATTGGCATAGTATAAGTGCATCAACTTCATTGAACGGCGAGACAGAAAAAGGAACATCTCCCCGCCAGTCCATATAATCAAGAATATTTGCGATAAAAACTCACCCCTTTTAAAAAAGAGGACGCAAAATGCGTCCTCTTATCCGTTTGAGCAATCAGAGCTTATGACTCTGGAAGTGACTTGATGAGTTCAAGGAGATACTTCTGAACTGACAGAGCATCGTTGTTTGTGATACCTGAACCATTCTCGTAAACGTCTGCATTAGCATTACCCTGTGCTGTAATGTGTGACTTATCAGAACCGTTAAGACCGAACTTGTCAGGGTTAGCCTGTGACTGCATGATAAGAACAACGTCACCCATGTTAACCTTGCCGTCGCAGTTAGCATCACCGTAAAGGTCAGCCTTAACTGCTGAAGGATTCTTAACTGTTGTTGTAACAACAGATGTTGTTTCCTTAGATGTAGTTGTTGTAACAGGAGCCTGAGTTGTTGTAGTTACAGGATCTGTAACAGTCTTTTTGCCGCCGAACTTGTCGCCCTTTGCAGCTGCTGGAGCCTGTGCAGCTTCATCCTGAAGGAATGAAACGATCCAAGCAAGAGGAGCATTCCAGTTGATTGTAACTTCGTTTGTTGACCAAGCTTCGATTGAGTCAACGAAGCATCTCTGTGACGGGTTGCTGGCATCACCAGAAACGAAACCGAGAGCACGTACATATGGATCCTGGAGACCTGCGTTAGGACCACCTGAAAGAACACCATCAGGAGCCATTGGGAGAGTCTTATCAAGCTCGTTGGACCAATATCTGTGGTGAGGCTTCTGCTCGTGGTATGTACCGTAACCAGTTACGAATGAGAATGAAAGTGGGTTTGTACCAAGGAGGTAGTCCATAGCGGTTGTAACACCGTTCATGTACTTAACATCACCAGTGATATCGTAAGCGTAAGCCATAACGATAGCATTGTTGATAACCATTGAGTTTGAACCCCACTCATAACCATTGATTATGATGCTTGGGTTGAGGTTGTTAGGATCGTTGTATCCCTGACCGTCATACTTGTAAGGAATACCATAACCCTGCTTTGTTTCCTCTGCGATGTAGTTATCAGCAGCTTCAACAACAGAATCCTGAAGTGTCTTAGCCTGATCTTCAGAAAGGAGATCCTGGTGCATAAGGAGTGTCATAGAACCGGCAGATGCTGTATTACCCCAGTTAAATGTGGTAAATGAACCATCCTTGTTTTCACCGCCGGTGATTCTTGTTGTTACCTTGAATGCATCCTTATAAGCAGAGAGTTCCTCGAAGAACTTGTCAGCGTCAGAATCGCCGAGTGCCTTAGCAGTTACGAAGATTTCGCAAGCTGCCCAGTAACCGTCGTCCTTAACCTCGTTATCGCCGTAAGGTCCGCCGCCCTTTGCCTGCCACATTGGAGCATAGAGTGACTTCTCGTTGATTTCTTCTGCCTCACAATCGCACTTGAGGTCAGGATGAGTTTTCTTGCTGTGGTCAGCTTCATAGTAGTTGTCCTTGTAAGCCTGATATGAAGTCTTAGCTTCCTCAAGGAAGAACTTAGCCTTTGTTGAATCATATGGCTCTAAGAGACGTGCAGTCTGAGCAGCACAAGCAGCGTAGTTCAGAGTTGCAGCGAACGTTGGAGGCTTAACGATACGTGTTGTACCCCATTCTTCCTCATAGCCGTCCGGCTTTGTAGCAAGACCTGTCCACTTGTGGTCGTGGAGCTTGTGGTAAACCATACCTGCATACTTGCCCCATGTTGGCTCGCTTGAATCAACAACCATCTGTGTCATGAAGTCCATTTCATAGAGACACTCATCGATTACGTCAGGAATCTTGTTGCCTGTTTCAGGAACTACAACTGTACCTGAATTATCAGCAAACTTGTCGCCGCCATCAACGATGAGAGATCTCTCATACATATTCTGGAGAGTCCATACTGCGATACCGCCGTTAACAACGTATTTACCGTGGTCACCGGCATCGTACCAGCCCTTGTTAGCTGTTATTGTTGAAGAAGCGTATGTACTTGTAGCTTCATCTTTGCTTGCGTACTCGTTCTTCCAGATCTTCTGAACAGCAGCTTTATCTGTCTTATGACCGCCCTTATGAGCAAGAGTACCTGTATCACCTGAAGTGATATATTTAGCTTCAATATCAAGACCTGAACGGTTCTGATAGAAGTAGTTGATTGCGTTAGTAAGCATATTGTGGCTGTCATCTGTGTAGATGTTGTCGCCAATGTTGAATTCCATAGATCTCCAGTCGCCGACCTTGATGTAGTATCTGCCCGGCTTATTGAATTCTGTGAAATCGAGCTTGCATACTGTATCACCTGAATCAGGATCCTTGAATGTAGAACCTGAAGTACCTGAGTATACAGAAGCGCCTGAAGAAGCATCACAAACGTCAAAGTCATATGAGCTCTTTGAAAGTGAAATGCTCTGAGCACCGTAAACGATATCGCCTGCGTTATCACCGAGAACAGCGATCTTCTGGAGGTTTGGATAGTAACCAACCTGGTTTACAGAGATATAGTTAACGAGTGTTTTGCCGTCCTTCATCTTAGGATCAGCACTATTACTGTATTCACGGCTTACAGCACCAAAATGGTTGTCAGGGTCAACGCCGCAGGTGCCTTCTGACCATGTTTCAGGACAATCCTGACAAACGATGGACATATCGTCGAACCAGAGTTCGTCGCCGGCTTTGCCGTTACCTTCGTACTTAGTACCCTGTGCATAGTGGAATGCCCACTCAGCAGCTTCGATGTCCTGTGTAGGCTTGAATGTGCCCTTTACAGTCTGGTAATCTGTTGTAAGTGAGAGAGCCTTGCCCCACTGACCGCCCATGTGAGGACCCATCTGCATTTCTGAACCGCTGAGTACGAAATACTCTTCGTCGCCCTTGATGTTACCGATCTTTGAGCAGAGTTCCATACCGGCTCTGTTTGACTTAACCTTGAAGCTTACTTCATATGTATGACCCTTCTTGAAGTTAAGGTTTCTGTGTCTTACCTGAAGGTCCCACTTTTCGCCGTCAGCGCCCTGTGCGTTGATGATCTCAACGTGGAATGCGCCGTTACTGATATCAAAATCCTGTTTTGCAGGGCTTGACTCACAAGTATGCCAAGGCAGTGCCTTGTAATCAAAGCTTGTTTCGCCAAGAACCTGACAAGCTGCGTTAGCACTCATTGGAGCGATAGCAGCAACTGTAGGTGCAATCATTGATGCAGCTAAAAGGCTTGCACCAAGTGTCTTTGCAATTTTACTTTTCTTGTGCATTAGAATACCCTCCCTGAATATTTAAAAAAGATTTATAAAGCAATGCCAGTGCAAACACTGCTGTTATACCATAAAAATATAAAAAGTGAGTTAACATAAAGTTCCCCTGAACCCTGCACCGGTCCTCACTCACTGTGTATATTATATTATATCGCAAATAAAAAGTAAATAGTTTTCTTGAATTTCGTGCATTTCCCTAATGGCAAAGCGACTTTTTTGTATAATCTGCCAAAAAACATAAAAATAAGAAGGGAGTATTCACCCCCTTCTTATTTATTTTATGAATTATTTAAATTTAATTATCAATACTCTGTTCCGATCACGATTCAGGCAGTGTCGGGATAAGTTCGAGAAGGAATTTCTGAATAGCAAGAGCATCATTTCCTGTGATGCCTGAGCCGTTCTCAAATACATCCGCATTAAGAATTCCTACTGCTGTGATATGTGACTTATCAGAACCGTTCACGCCGTATTTGTCGATGTTTGCAATAGACTGCATGATAAGAACAACGTCGCCCATATTGATTCCGCCGTCGCAGTTAGCATCGCCCCACTTTGTTACCTTGGCATCTGTTCCGCCCTGTGATCCCGTATTGTTTGTAGTTGTTACAGGCTCAGTCGTCGGCTGTGTAGTCGGTTCAGTTGTTGGCTGTGTTGTTGAAGTAGTTGTGGTTGTAGTTTCAGTTGTTGTGGTAGTTGTAGTCGTTGTTACAGCAGTTGTCTGCTTGTTTGTCTCCTTTGGAGGTGTGTATGGCTCAGGAACTGTTCCGTCAGGTTCTTCGCCCCATACAAGCTTGCCGTCAACATACATTGTGAAGTGCTTGTTGAGTGACTTTGATGATTTAAGGCTGTCTGACTTTGTAACGCCTTCATATGACCAGTCATTTGACGGATCCCATGCGCCCTTTGTTGACTTGCCATCAATTGCATCAGGAATAGAAACTCTGAACTGAACTTCATCTCTGTGTTCGCTCTGACCTGTAGGCTGGATAGCTCTGCCGTCTTCAAACTTGACTTCTGCATAATAGATATTTCCGTCATACTGGTAAGGACCTGAAACCGTAGCATAACCCTGGGCGCCTGCGGAATACTGCTGAGACTTGCCTTCAACCTTTACATCGTCTGCCGAGAGACCTGCATCAAGAAGCTCTGAAATATCAAAGTAGTAGCGGTATGAGATGTCCTTTGCAACTCTTGCCGGCCATGCTGTGTGGTTCATAGCCCATGCCTTTATCTCGGTATAGCTGTCGCCGCTGCCGTTGAGAACTGCTGCGACCTCCCATTCATCCCATGTAGGAGTTTCAACAGGCGGGAAGTCTGCAAGAGGTGTTCCGCCGTAATCATCAACAAGTGCACAAAGTGCTGCTGTATAACCTGCGTTATAGTCAATGGCTACCTCAGTGTACTGATAGTCTGAAACCTTATAGTTGCCGTAGTTACCTGAACTGTCAGGACCGCCGACAAGTGCGCCGTAAAGTGTATGAGCGTATTCTGTCTGCCATTCTTCTCCGCTCATAGTTGAACCGCTTGCCTGACCAAGCTCATTCCAGTGATCGTCATGAATACCTGATGCAGTTCTGTGATGGATAGAAGTCGGGTTATTATCACCCATTCCAAGAACATAACTGAGTTTCAGCTTATTGTCACCGAACATATAGTTCATCTGTCCGTCAGCCCACTCATTGTACTTGCTTACAAGAGCACTGTCATCCTTGAAGATAGTATCACTTGCAAGCTTTGCAAGCCATGCTGTATTAGCTGCATGACGGAGACAGCCCCAGTTTGTGAGCCATGCAAGACCGTCAGATGTATACTTTCCCTCAAACGGCTTGGATTCTTCGTTCATCCAGTAGTTGAGATGACGCTTTACATGATTGATCCATTCTTCGCTTCCTGTATTCTGAGCATAAAGGAGAGCTGCTGCCTGAGTTGTATCATCCCAGCAAAGTCCCCATGTGAACTTTTTGTCACTGGACTGACTTTCAAGCGGGAAGTTCGGGATATATTCCTTTTCACAGATATCAAGATATGACTTGTCGCCGGTAGCTCTGTAGAGCCAGTTTGCAGCGTACATACAGTCATCGATCCATGATGATGTATCATACATACCTGCCATACCGCCGATATCCTTATTTGCCTTTATCTTGTTGGCACCTTCAAAGAGATCTTTTGCGTGTTCAAGATATTCAGCTGCCTTTGTTGGCTGAGTGTCCTTGAACATAATGTATCCCTGTGCAAGTGCAGCTGCGGAAAGGCCTGCAACAGATGCATTTGAGATAACATCATAAGGACGTGTCCAGTCGCCGTTATTGAGGTGGTGCTTGCGGAGGTATACTTCTGCACTGCACCATATGTTATGGTCAGTAGAACCGCCTTTAAAGTCACCTATTGTACCTACCATCTTTCCGCCGCCCTTATCGCAGCCTAAAACATAATCAAGTCCCCACTGGATATTGTTGCGGAGAGTTTCGTCAAGTCCGGCTTTTTTAAGAGCTTCCTCATACTCAATATAACCCCATGCCATTATTGAAGCAGAATATGCATTGGTAAGCGTAAATTTGAAGTGGTCACCTGCATCGAACCAGCCGCCGGGAACTTCATCTGTATCCTTGCCGCTTTCGTCTACCATAGCATCAGCACGCCACTGTACCTCGTTCCATTCAGGAAGAACACCTGACTGCTGAACCTCATAGAAAAACATTGACTTCTGGAGAGCCTCGGCATAGTTGTACTTTGAAGCAGCCTCAGGAGCAATAGTATTTGCAGGCAAAGAAGCGAGTGCCCCTGCCGACATGGCTAATGCAGATAAAACCGCTGTCATTTTTTTCAATATCATTTTAAATACCCCTCTCGTATTATTTTGCATAGGAGTGCATACCTATACATTTATAATTTACAACATAATTTACAATTTGTCAAGTTGACACTCAAAAAAATGGTATTATGCACAAAATATCAGCCGATTTATTGTAGGTTAATCCAGTAAACCAAAATGTATACTATTATAATATAAAAAGCACCGCCTTTACCAGACGGTGCTGTATAATATTCGCTGCTTATGATGCAGCTTCTTCTGTTGTTTCTGCCTCGGCAGCCGTTGTTGTTTCGGTATCTGTTGAGGTCTCGGCATATTTGCTTTCAAGGGCAGGACATTTTGCGTCAGAGAAATCCATCTTCCAGTCGGTAGCACTTACCTTTTCAGCGTTAAACTGAATCTCAACATCGCCGCCCATCTTTGCAAGCACTATAGTATATTTGCCAAGCTCAGGTACGCAGTAATTATCAAGTGAGAACTTATAAGGACATTTTTCTCCGATACCGGCATATGTTAAATCAACAGCATCGGCATCTTCATAAGTTGAATAATCGCCTTCAGGGCAGATCATCATATAGTAACAGTCATATCCCTGCGGGTCTGTTTCTTCAAGGTAATATCCGTCAAAGAAGAATTCAGACCAGTCTTCGCTGTATGCGTTAAAGTCAAACCACGATGCAACTTCATCCTCTAAACTGTCAAATTCTTTGGTTTCCTTTTTCTCTCCTGCGCCTATGAGCCATGCATCATCAAAAACGACTTCAAATTTTCCGCTCTCATCCTTCTTAAAAATCCATTCACCGATTATATTTCCGCAATCGTCATCATCGCAGAGAACCATTGTATATGTATCCGAGTCGATGCAATCATTATTCAGTTTGAATGTGTATGCACCGTCAAACCATTCCTTGTCGTATGATGTATCGACATATTCATAGTAGGAATCTACATCATCGGCAGATTCTTCCGTGAGGTATATGCCAAGAGGACATATACCAAGCCAGCCGTTATCCATTTTAATATCAGCAGAGGTCTTGATTGAGAATATAATGTAGCCTTCACTGTCAGTTTTGTAAGTAATGGATTCACCGAGCTTTGTTTCATCCGTTACCGAGCCTTCCGGTACTTCGCTAAGGTCGGGTGTATCTGCGTCAGTTGTAGTTTCTGCTTCGGTTGTTTCTTCAGCAGCGGTAGTATCGGCTGCTGTTGTTTCTTCTGTCTGACTGCTTTCGCTGGTCTCATCAGCTTTTTTTCCGCAGGCAGAAAGCGGTATGAGCATTGTCAGTGCCATTAATGATGCAAAAAGTTTTTTCATAATATCGCTTCTCCTTATAATTAATTTTGTAGACGAACATTTATTATAAATCATTATATCACAAATATATACATAATGCAACTGTTTATAACAAAAAAGCACTCCCAAACGGAAGTGCTTTCTGTAAATTCAATTATTCAGCGTCCTCATCAGCAGCTTCTTCATCATTCTGAAGGAGAGCACGCATTGAAATACTGATTCTCTTAGCATCAAAGTCGATATCGATGATCTTAACATCAACTTCATCGCCCTTTGAAAGAACGTCATCAACATTCTCAACCTTCTGGTCAGCGATCTGTGAGATGTGGATAAGACCGTCAACGCCGTCGATGATCTGAGCGAATGCACCGAACTTAGTTGTTGAAACGATAGTAGCCTTAACAACATCGCCTACGTTGTACTGTGACTTGAAGATTTCCCAAGGGTTGTCCTCTGTCTTCTTGTAGCCGAGAGAAATTCTGTTTGCATCCTTATCAAGTTCCTTGATGTAAACTTCAAGAGTATCGCCTACCTTGACAACATCGCTTGGATTCTTGATTCTCTTCCATGAGAGTTCAGAAATGTGAACCATACCGTCGATGCCGCCGAGATCAACAAATGCACCGAAGCTTGTAAGTGACTTGACTTTACCTGTATAAACTGAGCCAACCTCAGCAGTTTCCCAGAATCTTGCCTTAGCTTCTTCCTTCTTAGCAGCCTGAACAGCCTTGATAGAACCAACAGCTCTCTTTCTGCTGCCCTCAGCAACCTCGATGATCTTGAACTCAACCTTCTTCTTGAGGAGCTGATCGAGTTCAGCGCCCTTTGGAAGACCTGTGAGTGATGCAGGGATAAATACTCTTACGCCGAATACTGTAAGAGTAACGCCCTTGTTAACAACGTGCTGGATCGTGCCTTCAAGAATAGTGCCCTCTTCCTGAGCCTTAACGATCTTCTCGTAGCCAGCCTGTTCGTCAACCTTTCTCTTGGAAAGAGCAACAGTGCCTTCTGCGTCGTTGACCTTGATAACAACGAGCTGGATCTCATCGCCAACTGAAACGATATCGCAAGGCTTCTTTGAAGGATCATCAGTAAGATCGTCAATATTAACGTAGCCAGTGTGCTTTGTACCGAGATCTACGATAGCTTCTGTATTGTTAACAGCAACAACTATGCCCTTAACAGTCTCTCCTGTATGTATTTTTTTGAATGATTCATCGAGCGCCTGAGCGAAGTCGAAGTCCTCATTCGAATTTGCTGAAATGATTTCATTCTCTGCCATTTTGGTTTGTACCTCCTTGATTATATAAGCAGGAGTTGAAGCTCCTGCCGTAATGCCGATATTATCGGCATTGGGAAGCATTAGAGTCCGAAGTTCGTCCGAATTTTCAATATGATATGTTTTACAGTACCTGCTGCACACCTCGAACAATTTCACGGTATTCGAGCTGTGTCTGCCGCCCACGACAAGCATGATATCCGAAGATTTTGCAAGTTCAGCCGCATCGGACTGTCTTGTGTCGGTAGCGTTGCAGATGGTATCAAATATGACGATATTCGCATCGTTCTTCGGGAGCACGTTTAAACACTCGTCCCATACTACTATATTATACGTTGTTTGTGCCACAATTGCAAGCTTTTTTCCAAAATTTTTATAATTTTTTTCAAAAAAGGCTTTTAGCTCAAAGTTGTCCTTAAAAACAAGGTAATTTTCGTCACAATGACCAACAATTCCCTGCACTTCAGGATGATTCTTATCTCCGGCAATAAGAATAAAATAGCCTTCCGCCGATTTTTCGGCAACGATCTTGTGTATTCTCGACACAAACGGACAGGTTGCGTCAAGCATCCTGTTTCCTTTTGCCGCTATTTCCTCGTAAACTTTTCGTCCAACGCCGTGAGAACGGATAACAACAGTTTCATCGGGTTCAAGCTCATCGACAGTTTCAACGATACGTGCACCCTTTGCCTTCATATCGTTCACAACGTCCTGATTATGGATTATCGGGCCGAGCGTTGCGACTCTTGTATTCTTTTCAAGTTCGCTGTAGACCATTTTCACCGCTCTGTCCACACCGAAGCAAAAACCTGCGGACTTTGCAACAGTGACCTTACTCATCAGCCTTTTCCTCCGTTTCCGCATCATTTTCGGGTTCGCCCTCAACTATCAGCTTTATATCGTCCATGAAGCGGTTTTTGAGCTTCACGAGCTGACGTGGATTAGGCGCATCGCAGATATCAACATACTCTGCCGGATCGATGGGCTTGCCGTATACGACAGTGACTTTTGTGCGGAATTTCAGCTTTTCACCGAAGATAATACCGCACGGAACAACGAGTTTGCCTGTTTTTCCCGCAATAAGAGCCGCACCTGTATGTCCCTTATGAACTTTGCCGTCCTTTGAGCGTGTGCCCTCCGGGAATATCATGAGGCTGCGGTTATTGTTCAGTCTCTCAACAGCAGTATCAATTGCCGAAGTATCGCCTTTTCCACGGGATACAGGATATGCTCCGAGAGAACGTATCAGCCATGCAAACAGCTTGTTGTGGAAAAGCTCCTCTTTAGCCATGAACGCAAATTTTCCCTTTGCATTAGCGCCAAGAAGCGGCGGATCGGCATTTGTCCGATGGTTGCAGGCATAGATGACCGTCACCCCGTCAGGGATATTCTCCCTGCCTTCATAGTGAAGATTAAAGGCAATTTTAAAAAATACCTTGACCAGAAATTTTATAACATAGTACATCAGCAGAGACCTCCGCCGATCTTTTCGCTGATTATTTTTACAATAGCATCTGCTGACTGTTCAAGGTTCAGCTCAGTAGAATCAACCAGAACCGCATCATCAGCCTGTTTAAGCGGAGCAGTCTCACGGTGCATATCCTGATAGTCACGCTTGATTATATCATCAAGAATCTCCTGATAGGTCGGGCAGTCAGGCTTTTCCGCAAGCTCCTTGTAACGGCGGTTTGCACGTTCCTCAGCCGAAGCTGTGAGGAATATCTTGACATCTGCATTCGGAAGAACGACTGTACCGATATCTCTGCCGTCCATTATCACATTATTTTCTGCGGCAATTTTCTGCTGTGTGCCGAAAAGATATTTTCTTACGGCAGGAATTGCGGATGTTCTTGAAGCTGCCATGGATATCTCAGGCGTTCTGATAAGTTCTGACACGTCACGTCCGCCAAGGAAGACACGCTGTGCTCCGTCAATGAACTTCAGCGAAACATCGGCATTTTCAAGCGATGCTTCGATTTTGTCGTCAGGTATGTCATTTTCAGTGATATAAAGTGCGATAGTTCTGTAAAGTGCGCCTGTATCAACATAGATATAGCCAAGCTTTGCTGAAACCATTTTTGCGATGGTGCTCTTGCCTGCGCCTGCCGGACCGTCGATTGCGATATTTACTGTACTCATATTCTTTACTCCTTACATATTTATAGCCGCCGTATAAGCGGTAGAAAAAGCTATTTGCAGATTAAATCCTCCTGTATAGGCATCAACGTCGATGACCTCGCCTGCAAAATACAGACCGTTTACAATTTTTGACTCCATAGTTTTCGGATTTATCTCTTTTGTGGATATACCGCCGCTTGTGACGATAGCCTCGTCAAGCGGACGGAATGCCGAGATTCTCACAGGAAATGCCTTTATAAGCTCACCGAATTTACGGCGCTGTTCCTTGGTAATGCTGTTGACTTTCTGCTCGGAAGGTATTCCCGAAAGCTTCACTGCCACGGGCACAAGCTTTGCAGGCAGCAGTTTACGTATGCCGTTTGAGAAGTCACGGTTCAGATTTTCCGCAAAATCACGCTGTATACGTGCATCAAGCTGTTCCGCCGAAAGCGCAGGCTTCAGGTCTATCATGAGCCTGTATCTGTTCGGCATCATGTCACGGATATGTGAGCTTGCACTCAGCACCAGAGGCCCTGAAACGCCGAAATGCGTGAAAAGCATCTCTCCGAGTTCGCTGTACAGCAGTTTTTCGCCGTCCATGAGCTTCAGCGTGACATTTCTCAGCGAAAGTCCCATAAGTTCGGAACAGTACTTGTCAGGCGAAACAAGCGGCACAAGACTTGGTTTCAGCTCCGTCACCGTATGTCCGACACTCTCAGCAAGGGTATAGCCGTCACCTGTCGAGCCTGTATTCGGATAGGATCTTCCTCCGCAGGCTATCAGTACAGCCGATGCCGAATGATCCTCACCGCCTGCACGAACTCCCGTGACCGCACCGTTTTCGGTCAGAAGCTTAGTAACACGCCTGTTTACTACTTTAACACCAAGCTTTTTCATCTCCCGTGCAAGTGCATCAGCGATATCGTTTGCGTTGTCGCTGACTGGAAAGACTCTGTTTCCCCTCTCGGTTTTCAGCGGAACGCCAAGCTCCTCAAAGAAATCCATAACGTCCTGCGAATCAAAATTTGAGAATGCACTGTAAAGAAATCTCGGATTTACAGGGATATTCTTCATATGCTCCTCAGTCGGACTGTTGTTGGTGACGTTGCATCTGCCCTTGCCAGTAATACGCAGTTTGCGTCCGAGGTGGTCATTTTTTTCAAAAAGCAGTACGCTTTTGCCGTATCTTGCCGCCTGAACCGCCGCAAGACAGCCTGCCGCACCGCCGCCGATAATAATAACGTCAGTCATTGCCGGTAAGTCTCCTCAGTCTTGAACGCATTGAACTGCGGCGTTCCTCCGTGGCAGTCTCATCAACAGCCCATGTGCCGTCATATGTCAATACATCGCCTTCTGCCGCATTTTCGGGCAATTCGCTTCTCAGCACGTTTATCATTCCGCCGTCTGTCTCAATAACGGCATATTCTCCTTCAAATCGGTCAATTATATTCATTTGCTCTCCCTTTCAGGTGTAACGGTCAGCTTTGTGCCGTCAGAATGAATGACAACGCTGCCGTTGAGGTCGGTTCTGTATATTTCCGTGGAATACTTTTTCAGTGCTTTCAGGGTTTTCTGTGACGGATGGCCGTAGGAATTGTTCACGCCGCAGCATATCACCGAAATTTCAGGTTTTATCACTTTCAGAAAAGCCGCACTGCCTGAACTGCTGCTGCCGTGGTGACCAGCCTTGTAAACGTCAACATCACGCAGTCTGCCGGCTTTAAGCATTTCCTTTTCGGAAAGCGTCTCTGCATCTCCGGCCATAAAAAAGCTGTTCATGCCGTAATTCAGGATAATTCCGACTGAATAGTTGTTCACATCGTCATAGCTTTCGCCGTTTGGTGAGATTATTTCTGCCTCAGCACCGCCTATCTCAAGCTTTCTGCCTGTTTCTGCCTCTGATACTTTGGTTTTGTGTGCATCGCAGGCAGCGAGAAATTTCTCAAAATAGCGTGAAGTCGGGATATCCTTGTCAGGAAGATGCGGCATGATTATCTCACCGACGCTGTATTCCTCGATAACACGGCTCATACTGCCCATGTGGTCGGAATGCGGATGGGTAGCTATGATATAGTCAAGATTTTTTACACTATACTTATTTAAATATGCGATAACATCAGCGGCTTTTGATTCCTCGCCGCAGTCAATAAGCACATTTTTTCCGTCACAACAGATAAGCTCGCAGTCCCCCTGTCCGACATCGACAAAGTGTACCGTCAGACCATCGCCATTCAGTTTCTGCGCCTTATAGTACTGATACAGCGCTTCGGCAGCGGCGGCAAGCAGTATCATTATAATGAGTACTGCCCTGCTTTTTATATCAGCTTTCGCATTTTTCTTTGCTTTCTTTTTCATAGGCATCAGCGTCCTCTGGAATTACGCTTGTTCTTCACAGATGACCTGCCCCTGACATCAGATTTTCCTCTCTTATTCGGCTGTTTAGCGTTATTCGGAGCATCGTCTGCCACGAGACATTTAGGCGAAGTACCTATAAGGTCACGTCTGCCTGCCTTTTTCAGCGCTTCAAGAACTATTTCCCTGTTCTGCGGGCGGAAATACTGGAGAAGCGCCCTCTGCATAGCCTTTTCCTTCGGAGTTTTCGGCACATATACCTTTTCCATCGTATAAGGATCAAGCTCTGTATAGAACATACACGTCGAGATAGTTCCCGGTGTCGGATAGAAATCCTGAACCTGTTCGGGACGTATCTTATTCTCTTTCAGGAAAAGTGCAAGGTCTATCGCTTCATTCAGTGTGCTTCCGGGGTGCGACGACATGAGATACGGCACGAGGTACTGTTCCTTGCCTATACCCTTTGTTATCTCATAGAAACGTTTCTGAAAACGCTTATACGCCTCGATATGCGGCTTTCCCATTTTGTCGAGCACAACGGAAGAGCAGTGTTCAGGGGCAACTTTAAGCTGTCCGCTGACGTGATATTTTATCAGTTCACGCATAAACTCATCGTTTTCGTCTTCAATAAGGTAGTCATAACGTATTCCCGAACGTATAAACACACGCTTCACGCCCTTGACCTTACGCAGTTTTCTCAGCATTCCGAGATATTCCGTATGGTCAACTTTCAGCGCAGGGCACGGCGTTGGAGCAAGACATTTTTTACCCATGCAAAGTCCCTGACTGAGCTGTTTGTCGCATGAGGTACGCCTGAAATTGGCAGTCGGACCGCCTACATCGTGAATATATCCCTTGAAATCGGGCATCTGAGTTATTCGTTCCGCCTCGGCAAGGACTGACTCCTCACTGCGGCAGGTCACACGTCTGCCCTGATGAAGCGCAATTGAACAGAAGTTGCAGTAGCCGAAGCATCCACGGTTATGGGTAATTGAGAAGCGTACCTCCTCAATGCCCGGAACACCGCCGGCAGCCTCATAAGACGGATGGTATGCCCTTGTGTACGGCAAAGAGTAGATATGGTCAAGTTCCTCGGTAGTAAGACTGTATGCAGGCGGATTCTGCACCAGCATCATCTTTCCGTGCCGCTGAATAACGGTCTTTCCGTAGACCTCGTCCTGCCAGTCATACTGTATCTTCGTAGCTTTTGCATACTCTGTCTTATTGTCACGGACATGTTCAAATGACGGACACTGTGCCGCACCTATCGGCGTATTCACAGGCTCGGTCATATAGCACGTACCACGGATATCGTGGATATCGCCTATTTTTTCACCGTTTGCAAGGCGTGTGCAAAGCTCCTGAATCTGATGCTCGCCCATGCCGTACATAAGCAGATCTGCGCCGCTGTCAGCAAGAACAGACGGACGGACTGCATCATCCCAGTAGTCATAATGGGCAAAACGTCGGAGTGAAGCCTCAAGTCCGCCAATGGCTATAGGAACATCGCCGAAATATTCACGAAGCTTCTGACAATAGACGATAACGGCTCTGTCAGGGCGTTTTCCTGCAATTCCGCCTGCGGTATAGGCATCATCTGAACGTTTTCTCTTTGCGGCAGTGTAATGTGCTACCATTGAGTCGATATTTCCCGATGTTACGAGAAATGCGTACTTCGGAGCGCCAAACCTGCGGAAATCACGGTCGGTATGCCAGTCAGGCTGTGAAATTATGCCGACTGTAAATCCCATTGACTCAATAAGTCTCGTAACGATAGCCGCACCGAAACTCGGATGGTCAACATAAGCATCACCTGTTATGTAAATGAAATCGAACTGCTCTATTCCAAGCTCGTTCATTTCCTGTTTAGTAGTCGGAAGAAATCCTTCGTACATCTGATCACCTCTGTCAGTCATTCTCCATTCTCATTCTGCGTTCGTCATACTGCATTCTCGACATAAGGACACGTCTCGGCTTTGCACCTTCGCTTGGTGCAATAACGCCACGTTCCTCCAGCTCGTCCATGATTCTTGCGGCACGGGCATAGCCGAGTTTCAGCTTTCTCTGGAGCATGGAAGTTGAAAGCTGACCTGCATCAACTGCAACTCTTATCGCACGCTCAACGTAATCCTCATCACTGCCCTCGATAACACCTGAGTCACTGCTGTCGCCGTGGTCACCCTTAGCGGCAGGAACGAATGATTCAACAGCCTCAACAATTTCATTGTCGTATGTAACTTCACTGAACTGATTCTTGATGAAGTCAAGAGTGCAGTTTATGTCCTTATTTGAAGCAAAACATCCCTGAACACGGACAGCATCGCTCGCACCGATCGGCATATAGAGCATATCGCCGTTTCCGAGAAGTTTTTCCGCACCTGCGGAATCAATAATTGTACGTGAGTCAACCTGTGACTTTACCGAAAGCGCAATACGGCTCGGGATATTTGCCTTGATGATACCAGTGATAACATCTGTGGTAGGACGCTGTGTAGCAACAACAAGGTGCATACCTGCGGCACGTCCCATCTGTGCAAGACGCTGTATCGAGTCCTCGACCTCATTTTTGGCAATAAGCATCATGTCGGCAAGCTCATCGATAAATACAACTATCTGCGGCATAATATCGAAATCGCCGTCCATACGTGCAAGCTCGTTGTATGATTTCAGGTCATTTGCACCTGCATCCGCAAAAAGGTTGTATCTTCGCATCATTTCATTTACTGCCCAGCCGAGAGCACCTGCCGCCTTTCTGACATCGGTAACGATAGGGATAAGCAAATGAGGAATGCCCTCAAATACCTTGAATTCAACTATCTTCGGGTCGATGAGGATAAGCTTCACCTCGTCAGGACGGGCGTTGAAAAGAATACTCATGATAATTGAACGTGTGCAGACAGATTTACCCGAACCTGTCGTACCTGCAATGATAACGTGGGGCATCTTGGCAATATCGCCAAGAATAACGTTACCCGTGATATCCTTTCCGACAGCAAAAGTAAGCTTGCTTCCTGCATTCCGGAAATCAGGCGCAGAAAGAATCTCCCTAAGCGAAACGGTATCCTTTGTGCTGTTTGGTATTTCAATGCCGACAACGGCTTTTCCCGGAACAGGTGCGATACGTACTCCCTGAGCGGCAAGGCTGAGGGCGATATCATCGGCAAGACTGGTGATCTTCTTGACCTTTACGCCAACGCCGGGCTGTGCTTCATATCTTGTAATTGCAGGGCCACGGAAAGCGTCCTTTATCTTGACCTCAACGCCGAAACTGCTGAGAGTATTTACTATAATATCGGCTTTTTCGTGCATTTCCCTCATAACTTCGTTTTTGTTTACACGGACTTCGGAATTTGACAGAAGATCAAGCGGCGGCATCACATACTGCGGCTGCAGCGGCTCGTCATGAACTGTTTCTGCGGCATTTTCAGG
The DNA here is from genome assembly GCA_024403995.1 of Ruminococcus sp. Lineage (GTDB taxonomy): Bacteria > Bacillota > Clostridia > Oscillospirales > Ruminococcaceae > Ruminococcus. Next base: position 25,562 of record JAKSQT010000008.1, on the reverse strand, counting down.
TTCATTTGCAGGCTCAGGGAAAATTTCAGGGATCTCGGGAATCGGTTCCGTCCGAATCACTTCTTCAGGCGGAGCAAACTGCATCGTATCCTCGGAATTCATCATCGGGAATATCTCGAAATCATCGTCAACAGGCGGAAGCACCTCACCTTCAGGCAGTGCGACATCAAGGTCAAAATTGTCCTCCTGCGGCTGTTCAGGCAGAGGTTCAAGCTCACGGATAGGTCTGCGTCTTCTGCGTGAAGTACGTGGCTCTGTTTGTTCAGGCGGTGTATTTTCAGCCGGAACAGGCAGATTTTCGTCATCGCTGTCATCATCAACAAATTCATCATGGAATTCGCCGCCCATTATCATATTCTGCAAGCCGTTTCCGCAGCGTCGTATGTAAAGTCCGAAGCGTTTAAAAACGCCGAAAAGATCCATCATGCCGTTGCCCGTAAGACACATGACGAGCACAAAGACCGCAAGCCCGGTGATTATCCTTGCACCAAGAGCGCCTACATATTTAAGCAGAAACCATGCTATCGCCGAACCTGCCGCACCGCCTCCCTTGAGGTGTTTTCCGTCGGCGAAGGCGATCTTTATTGCTTCAAAATACTTGTTTGCAATCTCGTAATTCGGCGTGAACACCTGAATAACGGTCGCAAGGAATATCGTCAGCGCACATCCGAAAGACGTGCGTTTTCTTATAACATCTTCATTTCTGTTCCTGCCTATCTGAATTGAAACGTAGATAAACATAGTCGGAACTGCGATAACAGCCAGTCCGAACAGTCCAAGCAGAAGATTATGGAGCTTGTTCCAGCCCGAAGAACCTTTCACAAGCGTCAGAAGCCCTGTCAGGACTCCGATAGCAAAAAGAAGTACAGACCAGTACTGATTCGATGAATCAGGCGGTGCTGCATTTCCGTTTTCATTATTCTGGTTAAGATCTGCCATTTCTTTCCTCCAATTGCCGTATATTTCATAGCCAAACCATCATCAGCTATATCTTTTCTCTGAATTTTCTATCATATCATAAAGACATTCAAGTGCATCGCTGAGGCTTCCAAGCTCGTCAATAAGACCAAGTTCGACAGCCTTTCTGCCTTCCACAACACTTCCGACATCAAGCACAAGCTCCTCGGTATTCATAAGGAGCTGACGGAAATCATCCTCCGAAATACTGCTGTTTGAGAGCACGAAATTCACGATCCTGTCCTGCATTCTGTCGAAATACGAGAGAGTCTGCGGAACACCAAGGACTGTCCCGTTCATGCGTACAGGGTGAATCGTCATTGAAGCGCTTGGCACTATAAAAGAATGTTTTGCGCTGACTGCAAGCGGCACTCCGATGGAATGTCCGCCGCCGACAACAAGCGAAACCGTAGGAGTTTTCATGCCTGAGATAAGCTCGGCGATCGCAAGACCTGCCTCGACATCTCCGCCGACGGTATTCAGTATTATCAGCAGTCCTTCCACGCTCCTGTCCTGTTCTATCGCCACAAGCGCAGGAATGATATGCTCATATTTTGTAGTCTTATTCTGTTCTGCAAGCACATAATGACCTTCTATCTGCCCTATCACCGAAAGGCAGTGAATGAGATGCTTTGAATTCTGTGAGATACTCTCACCGTTTTTCTCCTCAAGAAGAAGTTCTTCAAGTTCATTTTTCTGCTTGTCAGACTCACACATAAAAATGCCTCCAAAAATTAAATTTTCATTTTTATTATAAGCATTTTTCGGGGGCATATTCACATTTAATTATACACATTTTTATGTCGGATGTCAACTGCAAATTAAAGCAGCTCCCTGCAAAGCCCTAAGAAAAGCTTTGCAGGGAGCTGCCCCGAAAATCAGTAACCGAAAACAGATTTTTTGATGAAATACAGAATAAGCATATGTACAGGGTAAATAAGATAGAATGTATATTTCATTGCCTTACCCCTGATGAAGCCACGTTTGCCGTTATACAGTGATATCGGAACAAATGCAGCAGCTCCCCTCCATGATGAACCTGTCGTGCCTGCACCGACTATATTTCTGAGCACCGGCTTGTCACGAAGGATATAGAGCATCAGAATATATGTATATCCGAGACAGCCGTAATCACTTTTCAATATCACTGACACAACCAGAAGTGCCGAAAGTGACAGTGCAAGTTTTTTTCCGTCATTTTTGTACCGCTCACAGCAGTACATTCCGAGAAAGCCGAGAAACAGCGTAAAAAAGACATTCTGTGACTGCCAGAAAAACTTTCCCGTATGTTCAAGATTCCACGGTATTTCGGAAATCAGCGCAAACGAAAGCAGATTTATGCCATATTTTTTCCTGTCATGAGTATGCACAAATCCTTCCGTAAGAAGAAATGCATACGTTGGAAAAGCAACACGCCCGATAGTTCGTGTAAGCGTATACAGCGCTGAATAATCGGCATTCTGTTCCGCAAGACAGCTTATTATGACAGAACCGGTATGATCTATGAGCATAGTAATTACGGCTATCAGTTTCAGCATACTTCCGCTTACTATTTTATATTTCTGTGGTATTATCTGTTCGTTCATATAATTTTCCTTTCTCCGAAAATTATTTATCCGCAATATTCACATTATATAGCATTACGATGACTTTGTCAAGAATACATATGGGCACCTCTAAAAACTTGTTTTGAGTAAAGGCAACACCGCACAAAGCCCGCCTGACGGCTTGGCAGCGCATCTACTTGCATATTTTCCGTCATTTTGCACGAAAACTCCTTGCTGGGCGTCAGCCCAGCGGCGTCGTTTTCATACAATCTGACGAAAAATCTGACTGCGTATCTGCACCGCCAGCTCTGTGCGGTATTGCCTAAAAAAGCAGATAGATGCAGTAGATGCAAGGGAAGCCATCGAAGGCGTGCTTTCGCACTACAAGAGGAGTTGACACAGCATATGCTGTACATAGCTGCTTTTTCTCAGAAGTTTTTTTAGAGGTGCCTTATATATGAAAAAAACGTTATTTTGTCCACTTATTATGTATTTTATGGGTTGAATTTGTGACATTTTTAGTTTATAATATGTCTTGTAATGAAGTTTCCCTCTCATTTACGCTTTCCCGTGCCGCCATGAATATCTGCACACTGTTCATGGCGTAACGGACGAATTTCCGCTGTGATAGGATAGCTTACAGCGGAAATGTAATAATTCATGCTATCCTGTGCTTTGTAAGAGGGCATATCAGAAAAAACGTACTCATCACGGGTGCGTTTTTTATTTTTACCTGCATCGGTAAAATATAAATTTTACTTGATATCACGGTAAATCCTTTGACTTTTAATATCAAATATGGTATAATTTGATATACTTGCATAGGAGGCGGTTTCAGTGACAAAAAAGCTGAAATATTACATTGTTAAGCTTGTTTTCAGAGTCGGCGCACTTGGAGCACTGTTATTCCTTTACTTCACGGGAAAAAACGAAATGACGGAATTTCTGACAAAACCTGTTTTCCACGGCATAAACCTTCTCCACATAATATGGGCGATGTTCATGATAATCATGATATCACATATCTTCCCGACAAATCTCCGTTCAATGGCACTTCTCAAGTCGAAGAAGCGGAAATATGTACCCGTCAAGGATTATTCGGAATATGAACTGCTGAAATATGTTCAGGAACAAAACCGCAAGGCATGGCAAGTAATGCTGGTATGGCTCATTTTTAATAGTATATGGGCACTGCTCTATCTTTTAAGCGTTATCGGCGAGGCTGAACTGCTCATTATTTCAGGCTTCTATTTTCTTTGCGATTATATCTGCATTCTGTTCTACTGCCCGTTCAGCTCGAAACTCATGAAAAACAAATGCTGTGTAAACTGCCGCATCTATGACTGGGGACATTTCATGATGTTCACGCCTATGCTTTTCATCAAGAATTTTTTCTCATGGAGTCTTTTCTTCACTTCGCTCATCGTGCTCATACGCTGGGAACTTGCCTATTCAAAGCACCCCGAAAGGTTCTGGGAAGGCTCGAATCAGATTCTGAAATGCCAGAACTGCAAGGACAAGACCTGTAAATTCAAGAAAAAATAGTTCTTTCCTATTGAAATATTATTCATAATATAGTATAATAAAGGCATCTCTAAAAAACTTCTGAGAAAAGCGGATATGAACATCATCTGCTGCAACTGTCTGCTTTTTCTTATCCCAAATGGTTCTTTAGAGATGCCCATAAATTTTTAATGAGGTATTTTTTATGCGAATAAGACACAAACCCTGGGCAAAGCCTGAACTTGAGGAATGCTCATTCTATGTAAAAGAACCGCAGGCTAATATCGGTCACTGGAGAGAACTTTTCAGCGAACCCGACAAGCCTCTTTATGTTGAACTCGGCTGCGGCAAGGGTGGATTCATCTCTCAGGCTGCACCTGCACATCCGGAAATAAATTTTGTGGCTATGGACATCAAGAACGAAATGCTCGTACTTGCCAAAAGAAAGCTTGAAGATGCATTCTCAGCAAAGGGCACTGCTCCTGACGGAAACACACGTATAGCCATCCAGAATATCGAAAGACTTGATCTTGCATGGGACGAAAATGACCGTGCAGACCGCATTTACATCAATTTCTGCAATCCCTGGCCAAAGAAAAAGCACAAAAAGCGCCGCCTTACCCATACCCGTCAGCTTCTGAACTACAAAAAGTTCCTGCGTGGCGAAATATGGTTCAAAACCGACGATGACGAGCTTTTTGAGGAGTCATTTGAATACTTCGAGGAGGCAGGCTTTAAGATCAAGTATAAGACATTTGACCTTCACGCCGAAAGTCCGTATGAAAATTTCGTGACCGAACATGAAAAGATGTTCACCGATGAGGGCAAGAAGATAAAGTTCCTTATCGCCGAACCTGTCAGGGAGGATTGAAATGGAATTTGAAAAAACAAAGGGTAATTTCACATTCGGCGCAGGCTCAATAAAAACCGCAGGCAAGGGCAGTCTCTCTGATGCTCAGGAAGTGCCGAAATCGATAAAAACAAAGCGTGACGTTAAGGGCATTGCCGTAACTGCCGCAAAAGCCGCTGCTCTCACGGGTCTGGTGCTCCTCAAACATAAAGTCAGCAAGAAAAAATGATTATCAGATGCCTTCAGTTTTTCTGAGGGCATTTTTGATATGATATACTAATATGCCGCTTTTAATTAAATATATCGTAGTATTTCTTGACAAATCGTGCTATTATGTTATAATAATTTTATTCAGCAAAGAAATATTTTTTGCTTTAGGGCATCTCTAAGAACCCGTTTTCAGTAAGAAAAAACAGATAGGTGCAGCAGATGCTGTACATAGCTGTTTTTTCTCAGAAGGGGTTTTTAGAGGTGCCCTTTATTTAATATGAACGGAGGTGGCAAGTATGTGGGAATGGATAATTGATGATATATTAGAATGGTTAGGTTTACAATAATTAAAAAAATGCTTTTGGGATTTTCCTGAAAGCATTTTTTCTGTCTGATGCCGAAAAAACGACCCCCAAAAACGTGTTCAAAAAATCTGTTTCCGAATACTGGACAAGCTGCAAAAAATATGGTATAATAAAATAGTACACACAAAGCTCATCCGGCAGCTTTGTACGATGATGTCCAAATTACCCCGTCTGCTGAATATCAGACGGTTTTTCTATGAAAGTGAGGAAATCATGGCTTCTCTGCTTATTAAAAATATCCGTGCCGTCGATGATGTGACTGATATCGTTTCCGATATCTTCGTAAAAGACGGCATTATCGCTGAAATAGGCGAAAGTCTCAGCGTTCAGGCTGACAAGACAATTGACGGCACAGGTCTTGTGCTCATGCCGTCACTTTTCGATATGCACGTCCATTTCCGTGACCCCGGTCTTGAATACAAGGAGGATGTGCTCACAGGATGCAGTGCGGCTCTTGCAGGCGGAGTTACAGGCGTTCTTGCTATGCCGAATACCGTCCCGCCATGCGATAATCCCGAAACTATCAGGTATATAATTGATAAAGCCAAGGACACGGGCGTTGATGTCTATCCCGTCGGCTGCATCACAGGCGGCATGAAGGGCGATGGTCTCTGCGATTATGATGCTCTCAAAAAGGCAGGCGTTATATGCATCTCAGACGACGGCAGACCTGTCGAAAATGCCGAAATGATGCGTAAAGCCCTTGAATTATCCAACGAAAACGGACTCCTTGTTGCCTCACACTGCGAAGACCTTAACATTATAGACGGCGGCAAAATGAATAAGGGTGAAATCTCGGAAAAGCTCGGCGTAAAGGGCATGGACAGAGCTTCCGAGGACTATATCACTGCCCGTGAGATGATACTTGCTCATTCAGTAAATGCAAGGATACATATCTGCCATGTCTCGACTGAAGGCAGCACCGCAATGATACGCTTTGCAAAATCCCGTGGCGTTAAAGTTACCTGTGAGACCGCTCCGCATTATTTCATGCTGACGGATAAGCTCCTCGAAAAGCGTGATGCAGACTACAGAATGAATCCGCCGCTCCGCACAGATGCCGATATCAAGGCAATTATCGAGGGTATCAAGGACGGGACCATTGACTGCATCATCACAGACCATGCTCCACATTCCGCAGAAGAAAAAGCTGATTTCATAAAAGCTCCGAACGGCGTTGTCGGTCTTGAAACATCATTTGCCGCAACTCTCACTGCACTTTATCATACAGGTGAGATATCGCTGAATAAGGTCGCAGAGCTTATGTGCATAAACCCGAGAAAAATTCTCGGTCTTGATATACCGTCAATAAAAGTCGGAAGTACGGCTGACCTTATGATCGCCGATATCAGCAGAAAATGGACTGTTGAGCCTGAAAAGCTCCATTCAAAGTCACATAACTCCGTTTTCAAAGGCATGGAGCTGACAGGAAAGCCGCTTGTTACGGTATCAAAGGGCGAAATCCGCTACTCGATCATATAACCTGAAAGGAAGTATAAATTATGTCATTTGACAAACTTATTGAAAAAATCATCGAAAAGAAAAACCCTACTGTTGTAGGTCTTGACCCTAAGCTTGAATATGTGCCTGATTTCATCAAGCGCCGCTATCTTGACGAGGACGGCTGGACACTGAAAGCTGCTGCAAGAGCTATCTATGAGTTCAATCAGGCTATTATTGATGAAATTCATGATATTGTCCCTGCGATAAAGCCGCAGGCTGCATACTATGAAATGTACGGTCACTACGGAATCAGAACTCTTGAAAAAACTATCCGCTATGCAAAGCTCAACGGTATGTTTGTTATGACAGACGGCAAGAGAAACGATATCGGCGCAACTATGGAGGCTTATTCAAATGCTCACCTCGGAGTTACAAGAGTTGCCGAAAATGATATCGAAGCTTTCGGCGCAGACGCTCTTACAGTAAACGGCTATCTCGGCACAGACGGCATCGAACCTCTCCTCAAGGTTTGCAGAGCACGTGACAAGGGCATATTTGTACTCGTAAAAACTTCAAACCCTTCAAGCGGCGAATTACAGGACATGAAGCTCGCTGACGGACGCACTATATATGAGGCTATGGGCGATATGTGCGAAAAATGGGGCGAAGATACAAGAGGGAAATTCGGCTATTCTGCTGTTGGTGCTGTTGTGGGCGCTACATACCCTGAAATGCTTTCCGAACTCCGTGCAAGACTTCCGCACACAATGTTCCTCGTTCCGGGCTACGGTGCTCAGGGCGGCGGTGCAGAAGGTCTTAAAGGCGGATTTGACGAGAACGGTCTCGGCGCTATCGTAAATTCTTCAAGAGCCGTTATGTGTGCTTATAAGAAGGAAGAATGCGACGAGCGTGACTTTGCTAAGGCTGCACGCCGTGAAGTTATCCGCATGAGAGATGATATCACTCAGTATATCAACCTGAAATAATCATGCTTTCACTGAAAAAAGCAAATTTTGATGACATTGACGAGGAATTCCGATTTATAAGCAGCGTCCCGTATGACGAAAACGGCTTTATTAATGAATGGGCAGGCATAAAACGTGAAGATTTCCGTGAAAAGTGCCTTGCAGTCATGGCTGACAATGAAAAAGGAAGCGGACTGCCCGAAGGCTATGTGCCTGAAACCTCATATTTTCTATGGAATGACGAACAGATAATCGGCTGGTATAGAATACGCCATTATCTCTGTGAGTCACTGGTGAACGGTTCGGGGCATATCGGTCAGTACATTTCACCGCACTTTCGTGGAAAAGGCTATGGCACAAAGGGACTTTCGCTCGCTCTCAGAAAAGCTGTGAAGATAATTCCCGAAAACGAAGTCTACCTCAGAGCACACAGGGACAATCTGCCGTCGATACGCACCATGCTCGGAAACGACGGCTATATCCACCACGAGGACGATACAAATGTATACGTGAGAATACCTTGTGAAAGCATAAAACAGAGTATCCTCTCTTTACCGGAGAATTGAAATGAGTAACAAATTCAAATGGCTTGGCGCAGTATGTCTTGCTGCCCTTGCGCTTTATTCCTGCGGCGGAAAAAAAGTCGGAAATGTTTCATCTGAACCAACAGAAAGCGCATCCGTTACAACTTCTGTCCAGACCGGAACTTCCACAAAAACCACTTCTTCTGCGCCAAAGAAAACTTCATCAGCTGCGACCTCAGTTACAACAACAACGGCTGCAGCGAAAATGACTGACGAAGCGGCTGCCGCTGAGACAACCGCTGCACCTGCGCCGACAAACGGCTATTCATCGGCTGTTGAAGCCGCACAGACCTATTATAACGCATATCTTTCAGACAACTTTGAGCTTGTCTATGATATGTTCTCTCAGGAGGAGATCGACGGCTACCACAGACTTGTTGACAGAACGGGTATGCTCGGCGAAGAAACTGCTGAAAATGCATTCCGCAAAGCAGAAGTTGTTAAGGCTATCAAGCTTTCTATGGATGGGATACGTGAGGTAATGGCGGCAAATTCCACACTTCCGCCTGAACAGTGGACTGTGACTTTCAAGCCCGATGACCTGACAGCGAATACAATAGATGAACTGTCAAACTTCAACGTCACACTTGGCACGGGATTTTCAACTGCTATGGACTGTGCCCATGTATACTATACTGACGGGCAGGACGAGCATAAATTTGTGGGAAACGGCTGTGCATTCGTCGAAAAGGACGGAAAATGGTATCTTTCCTATTCAACGTATATGAACTCGGAACTGCTTACCTATATGGATATTTTCTGATACATAAACCGTACAAGGCTGAATTCCGGCTTTGTACGGTTTTTATTGCTTTGCATAAAATATTCAAGTCTGCTGACGATGATGTCTTTTTTCCGCTGTTGACAAATGTATATTGATGTGATATAATTTTAATGATATTGTAATATGGCTTTTTATAGCCGTAATTTGTAAAGGAGAATTGCTATGTCCGCTAAAACAAAAAAGAAAAGCATTTTCAGAACAATTATGAAAGTACTCCTGACTATTATTTTGATCGCTCTCATTGCCGCATTCGTTGTCGGCTACTACATAACATCCAAGGAAATGGACAAGAAATTTTTCAGAGTTGAATATCCCGATGCAGCTCTTGATCCCGATTATCACTACGATCACTATAAGGACAAGTATCCAAGAGAGGAAGTCAGCTTCCGTTCAGGTGACAACGTCCTGAAAGGCTATATCTACGGTCTGAACAACGACAAGGGCGTTATTGTTTTCGGTCACGGGGTAAGCCACGGCCATGAAAGATACCTCAGCACCATCAATGCTCTCGTTGACTGCGGCTGGCGTGTTTTTACATACGACTGCACTGGCACCTGTACAAGCGAAGGCAAAAATACAGTAGGTCTTGGTCAGTCCGTTATTGATATGGACAGAGCACTCAATTTCGTTGAGGATAACCCGATTTTCAAGGATATGCCTGTATTCGTCCTCGGTCACAGCTGGGGCGGATATGCTTCAGCCGCTATCCTCGGTTTTGACCACGATATCACCGCAAGCTGCACACTTTCAGGCTATAACAAGCCGTTTACCGAGCTTTGTGAATTCGCCGACAGAAAATTCGGCGAAAAGAGCATAGCAATATATCCTTTCATCTGGCTCTATAATCAGGTGCATTTCGGAAGATATGCCTCAATATCAGCTGTTGATTCCATCAACAAGACAGATACTCCTGTTCTCATAGTTCATGGCGACAACGACGAGACCATTGAATACAACGGCGCTTCAATCATCGCCCAGAGAGGTCATATCACAAATCCGAATGCCGAATATTATACATTTGAAGCAACAGACAAGGATACCCACAACGGTATGTTCAAAACAAGCGAATACTATGAGCACTACAATGCTGACCTCAAGCCGAGAGATACCGAATTAAAGGCAAAATACGGCGACGACATCCCTGATGATGAATATGCCGGATATGTAGCATCTATCAACAAAGACCTCTATAATGCTCCGAATCCTGAGCTTATAGAACTCATTGACAGCTTCTTTGAAAAGCAGCTTACAGCAGAGACTGCCGAATGAAACATATAAAAGCAATTCTTCTTGCAGTTTGCACCATTATTGTCCTTATATTGCTGACTCCCTTCATTGCGTATAAACTGACTGACGACATTGACATAGCAGTGTCACCGACAACGAGCAGAATCGTACAGTACGGTGACGAATACTACTACAGTACTCCACGGGGAGTCTACCGGTGCGGCGAGAATGATACACTTATTGCAGAGGGCAGCTATGACAGCTTCTATGTTGACCAGAGCAGACTTTATTGCAGCGACGTTGTCCTGAAAGATAAAGTCAGACATAACACACTCTATATCTTTGACAAAAATTCGGGCAATGCACTTGTAACGCTTGAAACTCCTGACGGTCTTGAAGGTACCATTCAGGAGGGAATCATGTGTGTCCAGTCCGTCCAGAAAGTCACTGATAAATCTGTCCTCAGATTTTATGATATTTTTAATGGATTCAAAGAAATTCCTGTAATTTATGAACGTAAATTTGCAGGTGATGCTACTATTTTTGATTTTGAAGACGGCAGAAAACCTGTCGTTGTAAGTGATTCGATATACAGCGAAATACTTTCGGTAACAGATGATTATATCGCCTGCACACGTCCGATCGACGATACGGATATCGTGTTTGACTATCCGAATCTGCTGGCATATAATATAACCCATGTCGGTAAACTCAATACATCATTCGACACCGAAGACGGGCTCTATATCTCCACGACTGAGAATAAATCGTTCTTCTGGGAGGACAAGGATTTTTCACGAACTGACCTGAAACACAATAAATACGACTCGGCTAAGGTCATTGAACAGCGTACAGGCAGAATAACCGAGAAAAAGAAATTCCACAGAACCGAACGTATTCTGCACTATGACGACAAATACACCATCACATACTATAACGGCAAATTCGTTTACTATAACTCGGATAATTTCAGGGAAATAGCAAGTCTCCCTGCCGATGAGATCGTTGACGGCGGCAAATATACCGTCGAAAACTGCGGCGATATGACCTTTATCTTCGACGAAAACGGTCTTGTCCGCAAGCTTTCCGCTTTAAACTAAAGGGCATCTCTAAAACTATAATTATAATAACAGCGGCGCCTATATAGGAACTTTGTACTTATTATCTGGGAAGAACCTTTCCTCAGAAAGGTTTACCCCGATAAAAAGCATGAAATTCTATATAAGCACCGCTGTTTTTATAATCTATTTTTCAGTTTATTGTGAAATAGCCGTTTTGCCGAGCAAATATGACTGGATGAGTACAAGATCATTTATTTCGACCTTGCCGCTATTATCAACATCAGCCGCTTTTTCAGCCGTCTTATCGTCAAAGCCGCCGATAAGTCCGCTTCGTGCCATGATAAGGTCAAACACGTCAACAGCGCCGTCGGAATTTATGTCTCCTGGTGTGACATTTATTTCCGGTTCACTGCCTGCGCTTGTTATCTTCACTCCGTCAACCGCACCGATGAGATTGTCAACATAGAACGAATCTGAGCCTTCCTCAGTCTCGACATACAGCCAGAGATTTACCGCCCCATCAGGAATTTTGAAACTTTCGTCCGACAATTGCAGCCACTTGCCCTTGGTAACGACTGCTGTATCTACTTTATCATAATGAGTTTCGCCTGTACTGTCCTCATACTGGAGAGTCAGGAAGAACGTCTGTGAGTCTGTTTCGCCCTCGTCATACATTACATCTGCGCTGAAACTATAGGACTCACCGCCCTTGAATGCAGAATTGAGATGCTGTGTGATACCGTTCCACGAAGCCTCACGATTGGAAACATATGCAGAAGAACTGCCGTCTGATGCGGTTTTATCGGTAGATGTGATCTTTGCGCTGCCTCTGCCCTCCCATTTATCAGTACTGCCCTCAAATGAACTGCGGAAATAATATCCGTTCTCGTCAGGCTCGATAATTTCAACATAATTCCACGGCGTACACTCAAAATCAAAGCTGTCGATATCGGCATAACCTCCTGTTGACTTGGTAGGATAGCTGTATATCGCACTTCTGTAACCTGTGAAAACTTTCAGGTCATAGGTCATTTTTATCTCATCGCCAAGCTTTTTCCAGTTTGTGCCGTCATACGAATAATAGAAATTGACCTTATCTATATCATTTGAGGCACTCATATCGGATTTAACGTCGCTGAACTTGAAATCGGCTTTCAGATATACCGTATCGCCGTCAAGATTTTCCTCAGCAACTTTTTTGTCGTAGCTGTCCTTGATATTCGCATTTCCGGAATATCCGCCGTTTTTCGACATATACACCTTTTTCTGACCGCTGTCCGTTACATAAACGCCGATATTTCCGTAGTTGAACTGAAATGCAGAAAGACCGGCGTGATCTCCTGCCTTCATACCCTTTGTATCAAGCTTTATCACACTGCTGCACGCCGGGCCTACGGTACGCATAGTCAGCGTATTTCGGGCATTCATGATATTTGTTGCCATGTTATTGTTATGCAGTCTCAGCCAACCTTCACGCTCTGTAACAGACCATGATTTATTGTCAGGATTGTGATTCCACTGCCATTCAAGCTTCAGCTTATTTTCGGTATAGCTGAAATCGTCATCACGGGCAACTACTGCACCTGTTGCATCCCCGTCAACCGTAAACGAAACGGGAGCTTTGCCGTTTACGCCCATGACAGGCCAGTCATTCTGCCATGTTACAGGCACGAGCACAGGTATTCTGCCGACAGAACCGTGATCCTGAAACAGCAGACCATACCATTTTCCGTCGGGAGTATCAACGATTCCGCCCTGTGCAACGCCGCTTCCGTATGAGCCAACGCCTGATTCGAGCACAGTCTTGCCCTCATAATTTCCAAGCAGACTCTTGCTCCTGTAGCAAAGCTCGATTCTGGGGTGACCTGACGGCCATGCAATGACGAATACATAGTAATAATCGCCTATTTTCTGGACGTGAGAGCCTTCGCCTGCGAGTCCGTCCAGACCTGTCTTGAACAAAGTCTTGTCCACGCCGCCCCACTTGAAATCAGTCATCTGCTCATTGAATTCCTTGATTTTTATTTCGCCGTTTCCGCCGTAGACAAGGTAATTTCTGCCGTCATCATCGAAAAGGATCGATGCATCATGGTACATTCCGTTGACCGCACTGCATGACCATTTTCCGTTTTCAATATCGTCCGTTGAGTAGATATATGACTTATTCGTACCGTAACTGCCGAAGAAAACATAGAATTTTCCGTCATGATAGCGCAGACTTGCTGCCCACTGACCATGAGAATAGTCATGCTTATCGTTTTTCAGCGTCTGAACATCACCGTCAGCAAGAGTGTCATAGACATAATTGCATATTTCCCACGAAACAAGGTCTTTCGACTTCATTATAGGCGCACCGGGGCTGAAAAACATGGTCGTACTGACCGTATAATAGGTATCTCCGACACGGATAATGTCAACATCGGGAACGTCCGCCCAGATGACAGGGTTATTCACTGTCGTTGCGGCGGCGGCTGACATAGTTAAAATATTTTTTGCATCTGAGAGAAGTACTGCTCCCGAATTAGCCAGTACCATTGCGGAAATCACAGCTCCCGCAGTAAAACGTTTGAGTTTCTCCATAATATCCTCCTGAAAAAATGTTCAAAAAAGCTAACATTTATATACTAATTATATAGTATTTTTCTCAGAAAGACAACTCACAAAATGAAGATTTGGTGCATTTTTCAATTGTTCTGCTGCTTTATCACACGCATCAGCAAAAACATTGAGAATACCATGCAGACCATTTCCTCAACAGGCTGTGCAAAAATCAGTCCGCTGTACTGCCATAAACGGTTGAAGATCAGCAGAAACGGTATGTAAAGCACAAGCTGACGAACGATAGTGATGCCGAAAGCATACAGCGGCATACCTATCGCATTGAATGTATTGCGTGAAATTGATGTTGCCCCGACAAACGGCAGCATCAGCATTGCCGCACGAAGCGTCCTCACGCCAGTCTGTATTACCTCGGAATTCTCCGAAAATATGCCGATAAGTTCGGGCGCAAATATACCGTAAGCTGCCATAATGCAGATCTCGATAATGCTTGTTTCAATAACGCCTGCCATGATAAGGCTTTTCATGCGGCTGAAATTCTTTGCGCCGTAGTTATATCCCATAAGAGGCTGACAGCCTGCCGCCATGCCCTGATAAACATAACCGCCGAATGTCATTATTTTGTTTGATATTCCCATTGCCGCAACCGTCAGTTCACCATAATCTGCGGCAAGATTGTTGCTGACAATTATAGCCGCAGTAGAGAAAAACTGCTCAAAAGTATGCGGTATGCCCACAAGCATTATCTCTTTTATTATGTTTTTGTCAAAATGCTTATATTCCAGTGACGGTTTCAGAATGGTTTTTCCGCTGAAATAGAAGCCAAGCATCACGAACATTCCGACTGCATTTCCGATAACCGTAGCTATTGCCGCACCTTTTATCTCCATTTTCAGGGTAAAAATAAACAATGGATCGAGTATGATATTAGTAATTGTGCCAATTATCATGCCTATCATTGAGTAAAATGTCGAACCCTCACTGCGAAGGAGCTGACCGACCGCATAGTTTCCCATCGTAAAAATACAGCCTATAAACATGATAAGCACATAGTCCTTTGTATAATCAAATGTATTATCTTTTGCTCCAAGAAGTTTTACTATCGGGTCAATAAAAATTATACCAAAAGCTGTTATCACAATGCCGGCCGTCAGTATCAGTTCAAATCCTATCATAAGCGTATGATTTGCTTCATCTTTCCTGTCTGCGCCTATGCATCGGGCAATATACGATGCGCCGCCGTTTCCTGCAATGCCCGAAACTGCGATCATTATCATCATGACCGGATACGCAAGATTTGTCGCCGCAAGCTGATAGTCATCATGCAGAAGTCCCACAAAATACGTGTCAACAAGATTATATGCCACCATAAAAAGCATACCGAGTGTAACCGGCAATCCCATTTTCAGCACTGCCGCTGACGTTTTTTCCTCCGCCATTGTGTAAATTCGTCTGTCATTATCTTTTGTCAATTTTTTTGTCATTATTCTTCTGCCGTTCCTTTCCTATTTTTGAGTTATAATATTTATTATTATATCACTTCTTATTTAATATTTCAAGCATCAGACACACAAATTATGCACAGATATTCTCAAAAATCATCTATTTTTACACCTTTTTGTTCTTTTTATGTGTTGACTGTATGTATAAAATGTGATAAAATAAATTAATATTTTGGAAAGGTGTGATATTTTGAAAAAATTCCTCGCTTTTTGTCTGTCCGCCGCCTTTACGCTTTCAACAGCCGAGAGTATTCCTGCGCTCAAGGCTGATTCTGCGGAAGGACAGAAATTCACTCATCAGGAATGGACAGGTAAATCCTATACTGACCTGAACGGCAAAACTCAGTACGCCGAGGACGTTTTTGCGATAAACCGTGAACAAGCTTCCGTCAATCCTGTACCGTTCCAGGACGGCATTTCTGCACAGAATGCCGTCTGGGATTATAACTCCCGTGAAGATTCGGACTATTTTCAGCTTCTCACAGGCTATGGCAATGACTGGGAACTGAATGTCGTTCAGAATGCCGAACAAGCTCAGAAATATCTGAATGGCGGATTTATGAATCCAAATTATTCACCTTCTGCGGCTGACGGCTGGAAAACAGTTGAAATGCCTAAAAGCTGGACTCGACAGGGCTTTGATTTCTCGATTTATGAGAATATTGGTGAACCGTGGCAAAGCAATTACGATAGGTATGTCCCCTGCCCGAATGCCCCGACAAATTACAATCCTGTCGGTCTCTACAGGAAAAAATTCACCGTTGACAGTTCAATGCTTGCATCTGACCGCCGTGTCTATATCCAGTTTGACGGCGTAGAATCAGCATACTACATCTACATCAACGGCAAGGAGGTCGGCTACAGTGAGGACACATTCAGCCCTCACCGCTTCGACATCACCGACTACCTCACAAACGGTGAAAATACGCTTGCTGTTGAAGTCCACAAATTCTGCGACGGTACATGGTTTGAAGACCAGGACATGATTTACGACGGCGGTATTTTCAGGGATGTTTTCCTCATAAGTGCGCCGAATGTCCAGATAAGCGACTATACCGTCCGCACCGATCTTGACCAGTACTACGAAAATGCCGCCCTCTCAGTCAGCGCCGAGGTCAAAAATATCACAGGCGACGCAAAAAATGGTCTGTATATACGTGCCGAGGCTTTCGACGAAAACGGCAGAAATATCCTGTCTGATGCAGGAAGTGCCGTTCCGAAAGTTGATGCATGGGGCAGGACAACTGTTGATTTCACAGTCAACGTTGCATCTCCGAAACTCTGGTCTGCTGAAAATCCTAATCTCTATGCCCTTGTACTTACCCTCATTGACGGCAGCGGCAACGAGATAGAAACTGTCTCCGCACAGCTTGGTTTCCGTGAAATAGGCTTCACATCAACAGAAGTTGACTGGTCATACAAAGTCACCACAAAGTCATGGCAGCCTATCACCATAAACGGAAAGCGTCTTCTCCTCAAAGGCGTGAACCGCCATGACACCGACCCGTTCAACGGCAAGACCACGCCGCAGAACGTCATCGAGGAGGATATCCGCCTCATGCAGCAGAACAACATCAATGCAATAAGAACTTCCCATTACAGCAACGATTCCTACCTTTACTGGCTCTGCAACAAGTACGGTATGTACGTTATGGGCGAGACTAATATGGAATCACACGCCCTCATGGATGACAACGACAACAAGGGCAGATTTTACGAGCTCGGTCTTGACAGGACTGAAACTGCATATCAGCGCCTGAAAAATAATCCGTCCATCGTTGCATGGTCTATCGGCAACGAAATGGCTTACACAAGCGATCCAAACGCTGCAAACGGTCTTTTCCGTGATATGATATGGTACTTCAAGAAAAATGACCCGACTCGTCCCGTTCACAGTGAAGGTCAGGGCAGCAGCATGGGCGTTGACATGGGCAGCAATATGTACCCGTATTCTGGCTATCTTGGCGGAAATGCAGGCAGCGGCAAGATTCCGTATGTTATGTGCGAATATGACCATGCTATGGGAAATTCCGTCGGTGCGCTCAAAAATTACTGGGACGTTATCCGCAGTTCTGACAATATGCTCGGCGGCTTTATCTGGGACTGGGTAGACCAGTCAAGAGCAGTAAGTATCGCAAGCAAGGGCGGCGGCTGGGATTACTATTCCGAGGACTACGCCCACAAAAATCTCTATTCTGAAGAGATCAAAGGCAATTTCTATGCCTACGGCGGCGACTGGGGCGACTTCCCGAATGACAACAGCTTCTGTGAAAACGGTCTGATAAGCCCTGACCGTACTCCTCAGCCTGAACTTGCCGAAGTAAAGTATCAGTATCAGAACTTCTGGTTCTCGGCATCTCAGGAGCAGCTCAAAAACGGCGAAGTTTCAGTGTATAATGAGAACAACTTCAAGAACATCAGCGACTATGACGTTAACTGGGAACTCGTCAAAAACGGTATCACCATTCAGAGCGGCATAGTGACATCTCCGAATGTTGCGCCTCTCACGCAAGGCAAGCTGAAAGTTCCGTTCACATTCCCATCCTCATGTCTCTCAGGTGACGAATATAACCTCGTAATGACCGTGACCACAAGAAATGCCACGGACTTAGTTCCCGCAGGCACAGAGATCGCCCACGGTCAGCTGCCGATTTCCACAAGCGGCAGAAATATCTCCGATACATCATCAAAAGGCGACGTTACCATAGTTGACCACCCCGATTCATATATACCTGTCGGCAAAGATTTCAACTTCGTTATCGACAAGTCCACAGGTCTTATGAAGTCATACTCATACAAAGGCGAAACTCTCATTGAAAACGGCCCTGTACCTAATTTCTGGCGTGGATATGTTGAAAATGACAACAATGCAGGCAGAAACAAACTTTTTGATACCAACTGGCGCAAGGCTATGGCTAAGGTCAACGTCCTCGGTATTGATACAAGTGACGGCATTAATGGCAGCAAAATAATCGTTTCACACCTCAGTCTCCCGAATGCAGGCAATACAAAGGTCGATATCACCTATACAGTCAGCGGAGACGGCAGTGTTAAGGTCGATATGTCTGTAAATGCCGTGGGTTCAGGCATGGGGAAATTCCTCAGAGTAGGCTCAATTTTGACTCTGCCTGCAGGCTCGGAACAGCTCTCATGGTACGGCAACGGCTTTGCTGAAACATTCAACGACAGAAAAACAAACGGCATTCATAAAGTATGGTCTGACACTGTTTCAGGTCAGTTCTACCCTTATATGAAAGCTGACGACTGCGGCAACCACACGGATGTACGCTGGATATCAGTAAAAAATCCGAATAACAGCACAGGACTTCTTGTCTCTGCAAACGGCGAAGTTGAGGCAAGCGCCCTCCATTTCATGCCTGAAGACCTCATGAATGCCAATCATCCGTTTGAACTTTCGCCACGCAAGGAGACATTTCTGAGTGTTGACTATGGCTCAATGGGCACAGGCAGCGCTACCTGCGGACAGGGCACTCTTGACGAATATCAGCTCCCGTCCGACAAGGTTTACAAATGGAGCTATACTATCATTCCTGTTTCCGCATCGGCAAATGCCGAAGAACTGACTTCAATTAGCGCTAAACTCCGCTCAGACGGCATCTCTGTTCAGGACAAGAGCGGCAACCAGCTTACTGTTCCGATAAAATCCCCTGCTGAACTTTCAGCATCTGCAAGCGGCAATACCGTTTCAGGCAAAGTTGAGATACCTTCAAACAGCTCTCTCAGCAGCGCTGTTGAAGGCAAAAATTCGTTCACTGTCGAGGTAAATGTCACACCGACAGGCAATCCTGAATACAATATGTTTGCAAGCAAGGGCGACCACGCTTTCGGTCTGCGCTCCCGTGGCACATCAATTGATTTCTTCATTCATGCCGACGGAGACTGGAGACCTCTGTACTGTGAACTGCCGGGTAATATCGCATCAGACTGGCTGAATAAACAGCATCAGGTCGCAGGTATCTACAACGCCTCAGACAACACCCTCAGCGTTTACGTTGACGGACAAATTATCGGCACAGGAAAGACCAACACTTCCGCAGGCGTTTCGCATTCCGATTATCCGGTATGTCTTGGAGAATGCCCTGAAACAGGCAGATCTTCACAGGCTCGTTTCAGCGATTTCCGTATCTACAGCAAGGCTCTCACAGAGTCAGAGCTGAGATCGCAGAACACATCCTCACCGACCTATGCTCCTGACAGCAGATACGTCCAGTTGTGGCTTGATTTCGACAATATCGCACAAGCTGATGCTGAAGGCGATGTAAATGCTGACGGAAAATTTGACATATCCGATGCAGAAGCGCTCCAGAAATGGCTGCTTAACACGAAAAACAGCGTAAAGAACGCCGATGCAGGAGATCTAAACGGCGACGGCATACTTGATGTGTTTGACCTTATTCTCATGAAAAACAAGCTTAACTGATATTTTTGGCAGTACCGTCTGAATGGCGGTACTGTTTTTTTGACGTGTCTTACTAAAAGGAGATTTTCCTTTGTATAATCTGACCATTGAATAAAAAATATATTGTGATATAATAGCTTATATATTATTTTTCAGGGGAAATTTTTTATGAAGAAAATCATATCCTTAAGAAAAAGAAGATATCATTCTGCCCGATAATGCGGCAGATACTCAGCCATCTGAAACAGACGGCATAGGCTACATAGGAAACTGGGCTGTTTACGCTGACAGACACGTTGAAAAGGCTTTTTTTGAGGAGGGCACTGTCGGAATATGCAGCAATATTTTTGACAGAAGTGCGGATATTACTGAAATTTTGGTTCCTTCATCAGTTAAATATTTCAGCGGCTCTATTATGCCTTCTCTCGTCGTAAAATCGGATGAAAAGCTGTACTGTCCTGCAATAAGTGAAGCAAATCCCGGCAAATACGGTCTGAACGGCAATGCCCCCACACATATCACACGTCAGGGTATGCTTAACGGCGATGTCAGCGGAAATGACGGCATAACCAACCTTGATGCACTTACTATCCAGAAATTCATGCTTGAACTTATCACTAAACTTCCTGAATAATACTTCATCCCGATTTCACGCAGCAGCAGTACTCTTATAGAAAATTTGTACTTATTATTGAGGGAAAACCTTTTGAAAAAGGGTTGGCTGATGCCACGTCCTCCTCTGTCACTTCGTGACATCTCCCCACCCTGTGGGGAGTCACCCTCAAACTCCCTTCCTAAAACTTTTGGGTGTTTTTCAGGGCAAACATTTCCTAAAAAAGGTTTGCCCCGATAGATAGTACAAACTTTTATAAGAGTACCGTTGTTGTGCGAATTCGGGATTTTTCTGCAATACCGCAATATATTTCTTGACAGCGGATGTTCTGACAGGATATAATATATTTATCAGACTATACTTGATCAATTCAGAAAGGAATGATTTTATGCATAAAATAAAAAAATGCATCTCTGCCGCTGCTGCGGTAATCACTGCATTCTCAGCCGTTTCCCCGTCATTAAGTGCATTCTGTGAAGCTACTCCTGATGCCGCAGACTATGAGGAGACCGAAAACAACTGGGCTAAACTGCTCCAGTATACCATGTTTTTCTATGACGCAAATATGTGCGGCACAGGCGTTTCCGAGAACAATCTGCTCTCATGGCGTGGTGACTGCCACGTATATGACTCAAAAGTTCCGCTCCAGCCTATGGATGAAAACGAAGTCGGCACAAACCTTTCAGATTCATTCATAAAACAGTACAGCGATATCCTCGACCCCGACGGTGACGGTTTTGTCGATGTTTCAGGCGGTTTCCATGACGCAGGCGACCACGTTAAATTCGGTCTGCCTGAAGCATATGCCGCATCTGTCGTGTCATGGGGCTACTATGAATTCCGTGAAGCCTATGAAAAAACAGGTCAGGATGCTCATGCCGAAACGATATGCCGCTATTTCAGTGACTATTTCATGAGAAGCACTTTCCGTGACAAAAACGGCGATGTAGTTGCTTTCTGCTATGAAGTCGGTGACGGCGATATTGACCACAGCTACTGGCAGGCTCCTGAAATAGACGCAATGGCTCGTCCTGCATACTTTGCAACATCCGAAATTCCTACGACCGACGACGTATCTCTCAGCGCCGCCGCACTTGCCATAAACTATTACAACTTCCTCGAAACAGACCCCGAATATGCCGAAAAATGCCTTGACTACTCAAAGGCGCTCTTTGATTTTGCCGCAAAAAATGAAAAAAAAGTCGGTCTCGGAAAAGACGGCCCTGACAGCTACTATACATCAAGCAAATGGGAGGACGATTTCTCATTCGCCGCTTGCTGGCTTTATCTCATAACCAAAGACCACCGCTATCTTGAAGAATGCATAGAATATGTAGATTACTATGCACCTCCGGGATATGTACTCTGCTGGAACGATATGTGGAACGGCGTTTCTATCCTTCTCGGACGAATTCAGGACATTTATCCCGATGTCTGCGAGGAATACCGTGAAGCCGCAGGCAGAAATCCCTATGAGGAGATAGACTTCTGGAAAATGGAGGCTAAGGCTGTCAACGCATGGATGAAGGGCGATATCGGTACGATCACTCCTGCCGGTTATTTCTGGCTCGACACATGGGGAAGCGCACGTTACAACACAGCCGCTCAGTTCTGCGCTCTTGTATATGACAAATATCAGAAAGGCAAAGACCTGTATAACCCTGACCATGAGGACTACACCTTCTCTAACTGGGCACTCGGTCAGATGGAGTATATCATCGGAGACAACCCGCTCGGCAGGAACTATGTTGTCGGATACGGCGAAAATTCGGTAAAATACCCTCATCACCGTGCCGCATCAGGACTTACAATGGCTGAGGACAAGGGCGAACATAAGCACGTTCTCTATGGTGCTCTCGCAGGCGGCCCTGACGAGCATGACGACCACCATGATACCACAAACGACTGGATATACAATGAAGTAACCATTGACTATAACGCAGCTATCGTCGGTGCAGCCGCAGGTCTGTATCTTTTCTGCGGTGACGAGACGATGAAGCCGACTGAGGATTTCCCTCCTGCCGAAAAAGAAGACGACTCCCAGCTTTTCTCAGGTGACGATTTCTGGGCGGCAGGCTACTGTTCGGATTCTCCCGAAAATACAGGCGCAGGCGTTACAAAGCTGACATTCTTTGTAAATACTGATTCTCTTGAACCGCATAACGACCTCTCTATCCGCTACTTTTTTGATATTTCCGAGTTTGAGAATAATACTGATATACCGTCAAGCTTCGTTCTCCAGAAAACCTACGATCAGGTCGAAACTGAGGTCACAGGCAAAGCCGCTGTTCTCTCTCAGCCAAAGCAGTATAAGGACAATATCTACTATGTGGAAATTTCGTGGCCTGACTATGCAATTGCCAACTCCAACAAAAAATATCAGTTCATAATCGGTATGTACTACGGTGACAACTGGGATCCGACAAATGACTGGAGCAGACAGGGAATTGAAGAAATAACAGAGGATTATGATACTATCGTAGGCGGCGTTGAACTTGCAAAGCGCTGCGACAATGTATGCGTTTATGCTGACGGAAAGCTTATCGGCGGTACTGAGCCTGACGGCACAAAACCGGCAAAGGTGTATAAAGTCTCACAGCTTGTCCGTCTCCGCAAAATGCTCCTCGGAACTGCACCGTTTGACACAAAGGAGACTGCCGAACAGTTTGACTTCAATAATGACGGCGAAATTGATGTTTTTGATGAGATAATTCTCCGTCAGCTTGTTATCGACAGTTCAAAATAACAATAACACCGCACAATGCCGTCTTATGCGCTTTGTGCGGTATTCTATAAAATTAAAACAAAAAAATATTTCAGATACCCCGATTTTGGTGAAGTATCTGCGTATTACTCTTTATAGTACCGCCTGTATTTGTGCTTTAATGCACAGGTGCGGCAGTATCATTGACGGAGCAATACTTCGGAGGTGACAGACATGGAACCCAGCGCACATCAGCTCATTTCGCAGGTCTATGCGGCAAAAAAAGACAGCAGAGCGGCTGACGATCTGATTCAGGCTTATATGCCGTTTATCAAATCCGAAACCTCAAAGTTCCTTAAACGTCCGCCGGACAGCAGCGATGATGAACTGAGCATCGCAATGTTTGCATTTTATGAAGCTATTCGCAATTATTCTAAACTGAAAGGCTCTTTTCTGAAATTTGCTGCACTACAGATAAAAAACAGACTCATAGACAACTACCGTAAGGAAAAAAAGAATCAGGGACAGATTTCTCTTGAAAGCACTGCTGATGATGATAAATCCGAACTGATCGATACAATTCAGGATACTCATGATGAGTATTCGGAAAATGAGATACGTGAAGCTACCCGACATGAGATCGAGGAGCTTTCGGCTCAGATGACGGACTTTGGTGTTTCTATGAGCGATGTGGCAGATAATTCACCAAGACAACAGAGAACGCTTGAAATATGTCAGAAAGCTGTTTCCTATGCAAGAAATAATCCTGAAATACTTGAGGATTTCCTGCGGACAAAACGTGTTCCGCTTGCAAAGCTTGCAGAGGGTGCTGATGTTGAACGCAAGTCACTTGAGAGACACAGAAGATATCTCGTGGCTGTTCTTCTGATATGTACTAACGGCTACGAAATTATGCGTGGACATATCATGCAGGTTCTCAAGGGAGGGAAATAACATGAAAAAATACATTGTAATGGAAATCCACGAGGGGTATGCAATATTGATGGACGATGAGTCCGTCTTTGTCCATGCGGCTGATCTTCACTATGAAGTCGGTCAGACTGTCACTGATCCTGTTCTTATGAACATAAACAGCGGTTCAGCTGTCCGTTCCGGTTTTATTATCACAAGAATTGCCGCCGCTGCTGCCTGCCTTGCGGTCATCGCAGGCACAGGCTACGGATATTACGCAAAAAACCTCAAGACCTATTCTACTGTTCAGATTTCTTCCGAAGCTGACATTAAAATGGGACTTAACAAAAAAGGCGAGGTACTCTACCTCAGAAGCGACAACGAATGCGGAGAGGAAATCCTCAAAGACTATGACGGCAAAGGCAAGGATAAACTTACTGTTGCCAATGAACTGCTGGAAATTGAGATATCCAAGGGCATCATAACAAGCGGTGATACCGTTGACGTTGTGATATCAACTGACAGCTCTGATGACTATGTTTCTTACAAGGACGAATTTGAAAACAGTATCTCTGGACTTAAACTGAAACCTGTTGTCCATGATACAGTCGCTCCTCCTAAGAAACCAAAAGAGCCTGTTGCAGCTCCCGAAGGCGAAAAGCCTGTTCCGCCGCAGCCTGTTGAGGATAAGAATGCTCCTGCCGCTCCGCCTGCACCTGTTGACGAAGCTGTAAAGCCGCCTCAGCCTGACGAAAAAATTGCAGAGCATGATGCTCCTGCACCACCCGATATCGCAAATGGTCAGACTCCTGCACCTGAAATCGGCGATAAGCCTGATGCAAAGCCTGAACATGACATAAAAGACAAGGAAAACCAACCGCTTCCGATTGCTCCTGAAAACGGCGTGCCTGCCCCTGAACCTCCCGCTGCAGATGATAAAGACAAGCCTGATATAGGAGTTCACCACGACCGTGAAGCGGGACTTCCTGAACTTGAACTTAAATCGCCGAAGCTTTCGTGTCCACGTCCGCCTGTTCATACTGAGGAGAATGAGACTGCGGAAAACGAACCGCCGAAGCCTGTACTTACCGAAAAAAATAACGAAATTGAAGATATTCTTCCGTCTGTTGAAACTGAACAGGCACTTGATTAAGCCATCTCCAATTTTCTTCATATATACCATCATTGCAATGCCGCATCGGAAAGCCTTCCCTTCATTCAGCTTTTCGGTGCGGCATTCCCCCTTTTACAGCGTTGCTTATATAAATTTTGTACTTATTGCTCCACCAACTAAATCTTGAATTTTCTGCTTGTCCTGAAGAAGAAATTCTGCGTCAGAAAACCTTGAAATACGTA
>JAKSQT010000079.1 GCA_024403995.1 Ruminococcus sp. | reverse complement strand
TCGGGGAAGAACCTTTCCTCAGAAAGGTTTGCCCCGATAAATAGTACAAACTTCTACATGAGTATCAACTTTATGCTGCACAGTCCTTTTATTATACGCAAAAATGCCGTACATCATTTTGTACGGCATTTTCTGATTTAAGTTGTTGCCTGGAATACGGCACGAACAAAGTTATAGAGATGCGGATGAATTGAGTTGTCACCATGTGCGCCGCCCTGAACATAATGCCATACGTGCGGAACACCGTTCTTGGTGAAATTGTCGTGGTAGCCGCTTGGAGTTGTATAAACTACGTCATCGTTGCTGCCGGCAGTGATAAACAGTATGTAAGGCATTTCGTCACTGCTCCAGTTGAATGTGCCCGTAACGCCCGGTGCAGGGCAGATAGCGCCGACATAGCCAAAGAGGTCAGGTCTCTGCATACCTATGAGAAGTGACTCACGTCCGCCCATTGAGAAGCCTGTGATAGCAGTATTTTCCCTGCCTGTCTTGATGCTGTAGTTCTCCTCGATATGAGGCATGAGATCCTTTGTAAGGTCATTGATGAAGTTGTCGTATGCAATGTTGTTTGCGTCGTCCATACCGCTGCATTCAGCCTGAGTTGCGCTTGAATAGATGTAAGGGAATACAACGATCATGTCCTTTGCCTCGCCCTCAGCAATAGCATTGCCGATTATCTGACGTGTATACATCTGACCGTTTCCTTCGGTTATCATACGAGTTTCCTTTTCCCAGTAACCGTGCATTACATAGAGAACAGGATATGTCTTGCTCTCGTCATATCCGGCAGGAAGAAGAATTACGTAAGGCTTTTCACGTTTGCAGGTAGTTGAATAGTATGAAGATTTCTTGATAGTACCGTACTGAACGCCAGCCTTTTCCATATGTGAATCATTAGGTTCGGAATTTTTCACCTTTGCTGCGATCATTTCGGTAAATTCCTCCGTGCTGTAGAGTCTTTCTCCCGGTTCAGGCTCGGCAGGCTTGACAACAGGGAATTCGGTGATTTTTCCGAGGACATATTCCTGTAAGAGAACAAGATCGGCAACCTCATACTGTTTGTTCTGGTCAACATCTGCAAGTTTTGCGGCAGTCTTGTTACTTATGCCGTTGATAAGACCGTCTCTTGAAGCGGCAACGTCAAGTGCATCGATAACACCGTCTCTTGTGATATCACCAAGTACCGGAGGAGCGGCACCAACAATGCTTATCGCAGTTCCTGCAGGGGCAGCGATAACGTCATCGATGATAAGGTCACCTGTTCCGCTGACAGTTTCCACATAGAGGAATGTGTCTGTTGCGCCGTCAGGGATTTTGTAGTTTTTGTTTGCAAGCTGAACAAAACCGTCAGGAATTGAGTCAACTGTTGCGAGATGGTCATACTTTGTCTCGGTTCCGTCCTTATACTGGAGAGAGAGCATAAGTTCCACTGATTTGCTTGAAGTACAGCTTACATAGGCACTGAAGCTGTATTCTTCCCCCGCAGTGAATGTTGATGAACTGAGAGCTTTCTGTGCGCCGTTCCATGTATCGGTACGGCCTGAAACAAGCATTGCTCCGCTTCCGCTGTAGGCATTTGAGCTTTTTCCGACTGATGCAGCGCCACGGCCTTCCCAATCACCTGTGGAGCTTTCAAAGTCGTCATGGAAGATGTAGTCATCATCCGCTGCTTTTGTGTTCATAACGGCTGACGGTACTGAGGGCAGAGCCGAAAGCAGCAATGAACCGGATACGAGATCTGCAGCAGCTCTTCCTATTCTGTCTTTTCTCACATATATAACCTCCTTGTTCCGCATAGTTGCGGTTTTGTATATATTATAACATATAAGAGATGAAAAGTAAGTGTAAAAAACACAGAAAAAAGTGGAAAAAATGAAGAAGTATTGTTGCTTTTTGAAAAATACGATGTAAAAAATTACAAAAAAACAATCATTTTGATATATTTGGCATAAAAAACAGCTCCCGAACAAATCGGAAGCTGTATCAGAATATTCAAATGATCACATTGAAGAAAGTTCAAGACCGAGACTTTCTGCAACATTCTTGTTTACGCACTTGCCGTTGTAGATGTTAACGCCGTTTTTCAGACCTGCATCAAGCTCAACAGCCTTTTCAAGACCGTTGTCAGCAATGCTGAGACCGTATCTGATAGTGGCATTAGCAAGAGCAATTGTAGAAGTATGAGGAACAGCACCCGGCATATTGCCTACACAGTAGTGAACGATGCCCTCCTCGATGAAAGTAGGATCGTCATGAACAGTAACGTGAGATGATTCACAGCATCCGCCCTGATCGATAGCGATGTCAACAATAACAGCACCCTTCTTCATGAGCTTGAGGTGTTCACGTCTTACAAGCTTAGGAGTTGAAGCACCCGGAATGAGAACAGAACCGATAACAACGTCAGCTTCTGAAAGAGCCTTGCGGATATTAGCTTCTGTTGAATAGAGTGTAGTTACAGATGCACCGAAAATATCTTCCAGATAAGCAAGACGGTTAGGATTGATGTCGAGAAGTGTTACCTGAGCATCGATGCCGACAGCAGCCTTGGCAGCATATGTACCTGCAACACCGCCGCCGATGATAACAATTTTACCTCTTTCAACGCCCGGAACGCCGCCGAGAAGGATACCACGGCCGCCGTATTTCTTTTCGAGATATTTAGCGCCCTGCTGGATAGAAAGTCTGCCTGCGATCTGGGACATAGGTCTGAGACACGGGAGATTTCCTGCGGCATCAGTGATCGTCTCGAAAGCAACAGCCTTAACCTTCTTGTCCATAAGAGCTTTTGCAAGCTTTTCATTTGAAGCAAGGTGGAGATATGTATAAAGTATCTGTCCTTCTCTTACGAGGTCGTACTCACATTCTTCAAGCTCCTTGACTTTTACGATCATGTCAGCCTTTGCGAAAACTTCTGCTGCTGAATCGATGATCTGAGCACCTGCGCTGACATAGTCACTGTCCTCAAAGCCTGCGCCTGCGCCTGCGTTTTTCTCCACAAGCACTGTATGTCCGTGACTAACATAAGCCATAACATTGTCAGGGGTAAGTCCTACACGGTATTCGTGATTTTTAAGTTCTTTGGTTGTGCCGATAATCATAAAAAAATGAACCTTCTTTCGTTTGGATTGATCTGCTCTTCCGATGAACAGATCATAAGCCGAGGCTATTGTTCCGCAGATCATGGGATTATTTGATTGACAAAGCAATAGGTCGGGCATAATAGCATAACTATTAATAATATTATATTACACCATGGGTTAATTGTCAATAATATACAAAAAATCCGTATAATTTTATGACTGCAAACAATTTTTTTATTGCATGATAATATATTTTTGTTTGTGTAGTACAAAGTTTTTTTGATTGTTTTTGCTGAAAAACACTCTTTTTTTATGTTTTTTTACAAAAAAGGCGTAATAACGGTAGTACTTATTTATACTTATTATTGAGGGGAACCCTTTTGAAAAAGGTTTGCCCCGATAAATAGTACAGATTTCAATGTAAGTGTCGCTTTTATTCTATGGTTATGGCTTTGAGTATACGAGCCTCGGCTTCTGAAAAATCGCTTACAGACGAAGAATAAAGAGTAAGGATATGTTCGCCGTTCTGCACAGTATCGCCGCATTCACGTTCAAGAACGATACCTGCGGACATATCGATATCAGCGGATTTGACAGCTCTGCCTGCACCGAGCATCAGCGATGTCATGCCTACCTCCTCGCTGTCCATACCTATTATTTTTCCGCTTTTTGAGGCACATACTTTATGCGAATACAAAGGCTGAGGCAGACGTGAGATATCCTCGGTTATACGTGAATCGCCGCCCTGCAATTCAATAGTTTCAGCAAAGATCTCCAGAGCTTTGCCGTCTGATACTGCATTTTCGGCAAGCTGACGGCATTTTTCGGTATCGCCTTTGCCTGCGAGCCTCAGCATTTCGGCGGAAAGCTCAATACACAGATCATACAGCCTGCCTTTAGTCCTTCCCTGAAGAATTTCCACAGCCTCAGCGACTTCAAGAGCATTTCCGATGTTTTTTCCGAGCGGTATGTTCATATCGGTTGCTATTGCGCTGCATTTTTTGCCTGCCATAGTGCCGATTCTTGTCATGATATCCGCAAGTTTGCGTGCATCTTCAATTGTTTTCATGAATGCGCCTGAGCCGTATTTTACGTCAAGCAGAATACAGTCTGCATTCATGGCAAGCTTTTTGCTCATAATGCTTGCACAGATGAGGGGGATGCTGTCAACTGTGCCTGTTGCATTTCTAAGTGCATAGAGCTTTTTGTCGGCAGGGCAGAGTTTCCCGCTTTGTGAAACGATAGAAAATCCCGTGCGGTTGACAATGCTGATAAATTCCTCAAACGGAATATCGGTGCGATAGCCGCTTATACTTTCAAGCTTGTCAATAGTGCCGCCTGTATGCCCGAGACCTCTGCCTGACATTTTCGGGACGTAAACGCCGCAGGCTGCTGCGATCGGACCTATGATAAGACTTGTTTTGTCGCCGACTCCGCCTGTGCTGTGCTTATCGACTGTAATGCCGCTGACAGCACTGAGGTCGAGGATATCGCCCGATTTTTTCATGACATCGGTAAGTGCAAATGTCTCCTCATCCGTGAGTGAATTGAGGCAGACCGCCATAAGCCACGCAGATACCTGATAATCGGGGATATTTCCGTTAGTGTATTCGTTTATGAACCATTGGATCTCTTCATATGAAAGCGGAGTTTTTCTTTTGGTTTTGTTAATAATATCACAACTGTTCAAGACAGAACCTCCTTTAAGAGTACTCAAAAAAATCTGTGAAAAACTGCTTTTCAGAGATACCCTTATGATATTCTTTTTTTGATTATATCACATTAAAAAAACTGATTCAAGTATTATATTGCGTTTTTCTACATATTTTACATATAATGCTGATATTTTATGTGCAATATATAAATAAGAGAGGGATGACTGTATAAAGATAAAATATTTGCTTCTTGACAAATAACCAATGTTATTATATAATTTTTGAGTAAATTTAATACGGAGGTATTTTTATGTGGTTTGTTTTTGCTTTGCTGACTGTCCTTGCGTGGGGCGCTGCTGATCTTTTTTATAAAAAGGGAGCAGATGAGAAGGACAGATACAGTCACCTTAAAACAGCAATGATGGTAGGTCTTGTCATGGGAATTCATGCGATTTTTATGCTGATATTCACAGATATGAACTATAATCCGATAAATATCCTTGTTTATCTTCCTGTATCGCTCATGTATATTCTTTCAATGGTAGTCGGATATTTCGGACTTCGCTATCTTGAGGTTTCGATATCGTCACCTGTTCAGAATTCGTCAGGTGCGGTTACGGCAGTACTATGTCTGCTGATTCTTGGTCAGTCAATGGACACTCTTTCCGCAGGAGGTACATTCCTGATATGCGCCGGTATTCTTGCTCTTGGAATAATCGAGAAAAAGCTTGATAAACCGAAAGCTGATGACAATGACAAAAAATACCGCACAGGTCTGAAGGCTTTCATAATACCTGTAATTTATTGTGTGATCGATGCTCTCGGAACATTTTTTGATGCGTATTATCTTGATGATGTCAGTGCTACTCCGCTTAAAGATGTAACAGCGGAAACGTTTGAGAATGTTGCCAATACTTCATATGAGCTGACATTTCTTATTTGTGCGGTATGCATTTTCATTTTCCTGAAGATCAAAGGGCAGACCATCAGACCGAAAGCTCAGGTCAGCCGTGGTGCAGCAGCCGTTTTTGAGACCGCAGGTCAGTTCACATATGTCTATGCTCTCAGCGGAAACGGCGCTGTTGCCGCACCTATGATATCTGCCTACTGTATAGTTTCACTTATTCTTTCACGAATTTTCCTGAAAGAAAAGCTCACACGTTCACAGGCTGTTTCGGTTGCGGTCGTAATTGCGGGCATCATATTGATGGGCGTTTCCGAGGGATTATCCGAATGATATAAGGGTATCTCGAAAAAATTCTGAAAAAACGGGTTTTTAGGATGCCTATAATTCAGTTCAAGAAAAAATATAATATTTTTGTTGACTTTGCACCATGAAATATGATATAATAAGTATAATGGTGAAGTAGTGCAAGAAGAATTTTTTGATTATTTTGTCTCAATTTCCTTGAAGGGAGGAAGGCAGCCGATTGCTGTCAGAATTGATTTATGAAAAAATCTATATGCACCAGAATAAGCCGCCTTTTAGCTTCAAGCCTTATTTGTTTGTCGTTTTTTATGATATTATTTAACCTTCTAATTATTTATAGGACTACAAACGAAAATGCAGAAAGAATTATGAGCAAGGCGTGCAGTTCTCAGGCTGCCGAGCTGAATAATCAGTTCAAACTTGTAGAACAGTCGGTAAGCAATCTTTATGAGATATCCGAAAAATTCAGACCGGATGTTGATAAACTTGCGAATGATGCCAAAGCAGAAGAGTATGTACAGCATTTTCAGGACATTGCAATTACTGTGGCTGAAAATACAGAAGGTGCGCTTGCGATATACTACCGTATGAATCCTGATCTTTCAGACAGCGGAAAAACCGGATTTTTCTGGGTTAAATCTCCCGATACCGGCAGATTTGAGGAGTATGAGGCAACGGATATCCGTGCATATGACGAGGATGATGTTGAGCACGTCGGCTGGTATTATATTCCTTTCCGTGCAGGCAGACCTATATGGATGGAACCGTATTATAACGCAAACATTAATGTTGAGATGATATCTTATGTCGTTCCGATATTTGACGGTGATGTACTTGTAGGCGTTGTCGGAATAGATGTTGATTTCAACAGTATAATGGAGATATCTGAAAATGTAAACATTTATGAGAGCAGCGGCGGAGTACTTTGCAGCGTGGAAAGCGGCTCGGTTTACTATAATCAGTGCAAAGCGTTAGGCAATAAACTTCCTGATGAGCTCAATGGGCTTCTTAAAAAAAGAAATACGGCTGAAGAAGTGACTACATGGGAAAATGAAGGCAAGAATTATGGCGTGTATTTTACGACCCTGAATAATCATATGAAATACATGATATATGCCGAAAATGATGAGATTTTCAGTCAGGGAAGGCTTATTATCCATATCAGCCTTGCAGTATTTCTTGCTGTATTCGTCATAACACTTCTTGCCTCGATAAGAACGGGAAGAAGAATTGTCCGTCCTATAGGCGATATTATTGATGCTACAAAAAAATATGCACAGGGTGACTGGAGCGTAAAAGTCCGCTGCGATACAGAGGACGAACTTCAGCTTCTGACTGAGAATATTTCGTTAATGGCGGACAAAACAAAGCATTATATACGCTGTATTCAGGATCTCGCCAAGAAAGACGCACTCACGGGGCTGCGCAACAAGAACGATTATATTGTCTATATCGGCAGACTTAACGAGGAGTTCATTGATTATAAAAGGAAGTTTGCAATTGTTGTATTTGATGTAAATAATCTGAAAACTGTCAATGATAATTATGGTCATGAGAAAGGCGACGAACTTCTTGTTGCGGCAAGCGGATTTATTTGCCGTTATTTCTCACACAGCCCTGTTTTCCGTATCGGCGGAGATGAGTTCGTTGCTATTGTAAACGGCGCTGACTATGACGAAAGAGAAAGAATAATGGAAGAATTTCAGAGCTGTATGAAAAAAGCAGCTGAAAGCAATAATATTATGACAGTGTGCGTGTCAAGCGGTATGGCTGAGTTTGATGAGGACGGCAGCACTTATGATGATATATTCGAGGTTGCTGACCAAAGGATGTACAGCAATAAATTAGAACTTAAAAAAGGCGGAGTGCCAAGATAAAAACATCCCGTTCATTTGATGAAAAATCAATGAGCGGGATTTTTTGTTAAAAATAAAAAATTCAAAGATTTCTATATTTACATATTGACAAGTTTCGATACTTATGGTATAATATGGGTACAAAGAAAAAAGGAGATGGTTTTATGAATATGAGAAATGAAGTGAAAATTTTCAAGGCTCTTGCCGATGAAAACAGGCTTGCGGTTCTGAAACTTTTGCAGAACGGCGAAAAATGTGCCTGTCGATTGCTTGAAGCATTGGATATATCTCAGTCTACACTGTCACATCACATGAAGCTGCTTTGTGACAGTGGAATTGTAAACTATCGCAAAAAGGAAAAATGGATGTATTATTCCATTGCACCGGAGTGCAGGGAACTTCTGCACGAAATCATCGATCAATATTTATCAGCAGCAAAGTGTTCATGCTGCGGTCAGGAGGACAAAAATGACACATGAAGAAAAGGCAATGAATTATTTCAGCAGTAATTTTAACTGTTCACAAAGCGTACTTGCCGCATTTGCAGGTGAGGTCGGAATTGAGGAAAAAACAGCGCTTATGCTCGCTACAAATTTCGGCGGCGGCGCAAGAAAAGCAGAGATGTGCGGTGCTGTTTCGGGTGCGCTTATGGTACTTGGAATGATGTTCGGACACTGTGAAAGCGAAAATAATGATGCAAAATCGAGGGCTTACCGTATCTCTGAGCAGTTTATGAACAGGTTTATTGAGAAAAACGGCAGCGTAGTATGCCGTGATCTTCTTGGATATGATCTTACATTGCCCGATGACAAGAAAATCATTGCGGAGAAAAATCTTTTCAAAACACGCTGTCCGGAGCTTATTGCAAGCGCTGTTCAGGTACTTGAAGAAATAATTTCAGAAAACTGATAAATGCCGTGCAAAGTGTAATGTACTTTGCACGGCATTTTGACCTATAAAAAAATTATATTGAAAAATATGGGGTGTTTTGGCAGGATGATGCGATAGTATATTATGTAAGGCAGGAATTTACCGCAATTCCTGTGGCAGAATATATTCAGCGGCAAAGCAAGCATTTGTAATTGCGAAAATATAAGATGGGGTGCAGATATTATGAACAAAAACGAAACAACAAATAAAAACACATCTGAAAAGAAAAATACATTCAAAATGCCTGTGATCAGCATGGCTGTATGTTCGGCGGCTGCGGTCGCATCAATAATATATGGTGCGGTTTTTATGCACAATCGTGATGCTGCTCACTGTGAAAATAATTCGTCATCTATTGTGATGACGGCTGACAGTGAACACAAAACAGCGTAAAATAATTTCTTACAGTATCAAAACAGACCATGTCCGCCTGCCGTTCGGATATGGTCTGTTTTTCTTATGGCAACACCGCACAAAGATTGTGCGGCAGAAACGCAGTTAGATTTTTCGTC
>JAKSQT010000078.1 GCA_024403995.1 Ruminococcus sp. | reverse complement strand
AGGAGAACAAATTTGTATCCTCACAGGATGAATTGACTGCTGCCTTATCTGCATATAACGACGCAAGAAAAGCGCCAAACTTTGAATTTGATGCTTCAAGCGGTACAATAACCAAATATACCGGCACAGGCGGCGATGTAGAAATCCCATCAAAGATTGGCGGCGTTGCTGTTACAAGCATTGGTGGTTTTGCTTTCCAGGATTGCCAAAGCTTGGTCAGCGTCACAATTCCTGAGGGTGTTACAAGCATTGGTGTGTGTGCTTTCTTTGGTTGCGAAGGCTTGGTCAGCGTCACAATTCCTGAGGGTGTTACAAGCATTGGTATGGGTGCTTTCGCGTACTGCTCAAAATTGGCCAGCGTCACAATTCCTGAGGGTGTTACAAGCATTGGTGATATCGCTTTCGAGGAGTGCTACGACTTGACCAGCGTCACAATTCCTGAGAGTGTTACAAGCATTGGTGATGGTGCTTTCTGGAGTTGCTCAAACTTGGCCAGCGTCACCGCACCGTGTACATTGAAAAATTCTATGTCTGATGCTATTGACTGTCAGGCAGAAATTACCTATACGCACCCCGTCGCAAACCGTGAAGGAGATACCTACACAGTGAAATGTGCCTGCGGTGAGGGAGAGATTGATTACACGGATGTATTCGTATTATTAGCGAATGAAGAAGCCTTTCTCAACAATGCGAACCCCAACGATTATACAGAGGATTCATGGAAAGCTTTGTATGATTCAGCTACGGCGCTTGCAGAGATCGTAAGCGATTTTCAGGAGAACAAATTTGTATCCTCACAGGATGAATTGACTGCTGCCTTATCTGCATACAACGGTGCAAAAGATGCGCTGGAAGAAAAGCCGCAGTATGATACACTTTATGAGTGCTATCTCGTGACAGCTCCGACTGTAACTGAAATGGGTACTTACAACAAGCGTGCATATCACTATGAAAACGATGCCAAAGTTGTTGATACAGAGAAAGTTTTCGCTGAAGACAAGGCTGTGACGTTCGAGCAGTGGTATCTCCGTACACTGATCCAGTATCAGACAAACGGTACTGAATTTGATCTGCGATTCGTTTCCATGCTGGACGAGAATCTTGATCAGTACCAGAAAGCAGGTTTCATCTTCACAATCAACGGCACAGAGGTTTCCGATGAGCTTTCTACTGTGACCGCAAATACTTCGTATATTGTTGATGGCAGCAAAGTAGATATCAACGCATTCAGCCAACCTGACGATTACTTCTTCCTCCAGAAATATGTATTTGATATCGGTGAAATTGACCTTGATGCAACTATGGCTGTAACGGCTTATGTCGTTCTTGCAGACGGTACAGAACTGCAAGGTACAAAGGCAGTCACATTCACATTAAGACAGTTTGAAGGCTGATTTTTCAGCGAATGCAAAATCATTTTAAATTGATTCGTTAAAAAGCACCGTCAGGTTCAATCAGACCTGACGGTGCTTTTATTATAGCTATGCTGCTGTCGCCTTTGGTATTTGATGGTTACATCTATTCACTTTTCTATCGTGATATTTACGCCGGACTTGAACTCAAACAGCAGATGCTCCGGAAATACCGTGATTTTTGCCAGCTGATACTTTACCAGTGTATCGTCAAATGTCAGGCGTTTCGGCTGGGACTGAACGAACGCCTGCAGTTCCTTGATACGGCTCTGGTATTCTGCCTTCGATACATCGTCCATCACCGTCTGCTCCCGAAGCTGACGAAGGCGCAGGATTTCTTCTGCCAGATCGTCGTAGTTCTCGTGACGCTCGGTGCGGTCGATCAGCTCACGCTGAAGGTTTTCCATTCGTGCGTCAAGGTACTCAACAGAAGCCGGATTCACCTGCTTGATTGCAAGCTCAAGGTTCTGCTGCAGTATTTTCAGGTATTCCCGGCTGTTTCCGACGATCTGATTGACCGCTTCCAGAAAGGCATCCTGCAAAACGTCCTCCCTGACTGTCCGTGAATTGCAGGTCTTTTTCTCGTGCAGGTGGCTCGAACAGCGCCAGACGATGTACTTACTTCCGCGATTATTCCAGTGCAGCCGCTTGTAGATTTCCTCACACTCAGAGCAAAAAACGATCTGCGAAAAAGCGTGATTGGAGCTGAACCGGCGTTTTCTGCTGTTCTCGGTGCTCCGCCTCGCCATTTCCTCCTGCACTTTCAGAAATAAATCCTTCGGGATGATTGCTTCGTGGTCGTCCTCGATGTAGTATTGCGGCTGCATTCCGATGTTCTTTACTGTTTTTTATTCAGGAAGTCCACCGTGCAAGTCTTTTGCAGAAGTGCGTCACCCATATACTTCTCGTTTTCAAGTATCTTCCGAATTGATGTATCATATTCATGCCCCTTCAGCATACGGATATAGTTCAGGCAGTCCACGGTGTTTCGGGCAAATCGGCTGATAGATTTTGTCAGGATCAGGTCGATCAGCCCCTTTTTGCAGTCCTCGATCATTGCATTGAATTCCTCTCTGCCTTTTGTCGAGGTTGCGCTGATGCCCTCATCTGCGTACACTCTGACCATTTCCCATTCGGGCTTGGAATTGATGTATTCTGTATAATGCTGAATCTGGCTCTCATAACTGGATGCCTGTTCTTCATTGTCTGTGCTGACACGGCAGTATGCCGCCACACGCAAACGCTGGATTTCTTTCTTTGCGGCGGCATTGCCTTTTTGCTGTCTGGCAAGTATTTTTATTACGTTCATTTCATCACCCCGATCATACTGTACATATATTCCGCTTGTGCGATTGGATCCTCATATTGCATTGTCGGTTCAGCAAATGTAAATTCTGTATAGACAGGCGGTGCTTTCAGCCGTTTTCCTCTGCTATGCTTTTCAGCTCTGCGGATCAGTTCAGCATTTGCCTTTGAAAATGTCTGTCTGCTGACGATTGCAGGATATAAGTCGTCACCGATATAACAGAAGTTGCGGATGATACGCTTCACCATGCTGTGAACCATAGGTTCTCCGGCGTTTATCGCCGCATCACGAAGACTCATACCTGAAATATAGCCGTTAAATATGTTGATGATAATTTCTGCTTCATGTTCATTCACAACGGCTTTTCCGTCAATTATTCTGTACCCGTACATAACTCCTCCTTCAGTGTCAGTCCGCATTTCAGCCGAAAACCGATGCAGGTTCGGGAATAGACAATAATGTTTTCCACATATTCCGTGAAAGCTTCATCGCTGAATTCTGTCTGCGTTTCGAGTACTTCTATGAAGTGCAGCAGTTTTTCGGTTTCCTTGATGCTTCCGTTCACTGCTGTTTTTTCTTGTGTTTTCAGCATTGTACGGTATTCTTCGTTCTGTTTTTCGATTCGCCTCAGTTCCTGCGTATACATCACGCTGTCAAGAAAACCGCCTACACGGAGCTTTCTGAGTTCCTGTTTTCTGTCTGTATTCTTCTGAAGTTCATTCTTGATATCCATTATGCTCAGAAGATTACTGCCTGTATCGGAAAGCTTCAGTTCCTCCAGATACGGAGACAGGATAAACTGATAGCCGAAAATCAGCTTGTTCAGCATAGTAACAAAAGCCGCCTTGACAGCCGTATCCTTTAGACACTTCATAGAACAGGCATCTTTATTATAAAGGTGTGTTGTACAAGCCCACGCAATGCCCGAATACTGTGTCTGCCGTTTGAATTTACCGCCGCATACGCTGCAGATCATGATACCGGAAAACGCATATTTCTTATGGTATTTGTCGTTGCTTCTTTCGATATTCCGTTCTTCAATATGTTTTTGCAGTATAAGCTGTACATTGTCGAACCCCTCTCTGCTGATAATCGGCTCGTGATGCTCCTCGGCATAGTAGCGGTCAACTTCTCCGTGGTTGTTGTGACGGCGAAAGCTACTGTCGGTATAGGTTTTCTGGAATGCCGCTGCACCGTAGTATTTTTCGTTCACAAGGATTCCTTTAACCGTTAAACCAGACCATTTTCCGCCTTTATGGGTGGGTATCTTTCTTTTCTCCAGCATCTGTGCGATCTTGTATGTTCCCATACCGCTCAATGCTGATGAAAAAAATCCGACGAATCACATCGGCTTCTGACGGTTCGATGATAAAATTGCCGTTGGCATCTTTTGTATAGCCGTATGGCGGATATCCGAATTTGAACGTTCCTTCTTCGATTCGCTGCTGTATCGTCCACTTCACATTCTTTGAGATGGATTCTGATTCATCCTGCGCCATGCTGCTGAGCATTGTGAATAGTTCAAATAGTAACAGATAATCAGCAGCCAAATTCGACACATTATAAATACTACGGAGGATCTCATAATGAACAGATACGAAAGCGAACAAGTTGCATATAGCCCGCTGAAAAAGAAAAATGTGCCGATATGGATAATCGACACAAATTCAATGACAGTCACACACTTCAACACCGATACGCAGACCGAGGAGAACAAGACCTATACTACCGACTTCATCAGGTTTCATCTTCATTTCTCTGACAGCCATTGTCCCGACAGGCTTCGCAGGCTCGTCAATGAGGGTAAAATCATACAGTACCTCGATGATATGGAACGGAAAGTCAGCGATGCTATCTCCCGTCAGGTCGAACTTTGGAAGCAAACCGACAGCTGCTACCAGAAAGCTGTCCTCAGCGGGGATGCTGAGAAGATGCTCGGTCTGGAGAACTGCTTCGTCTATATGGCGAGAGAAACGGTGTTTGAGTGTATGGTTTATATTTGAGGTTTAACGGCTGTGCCTTCGGGTGCAGCCTTTTTATACTCTATCACAAGGCGAAATTGAGATGAAACACATCATTTATAGCTTTTCTGATATTATCCTCAGTAAGACCAAATGATTTAAGCTGTAATGTATATACAATGTACTCCATGAAAATAACATCAAGTAATGCTTCATTTATAAAGTCTTTATCAAGATCACCATGAGCAAAATGGTTACGTTGATCTGAAACCCGTTTCCCAATCTCTTTGTAATCAAATTTAACATGATTGAGACTATATAAATGCTCACCAAAAACACCTATAATATCAGAATAATCTTTCCAAAATTGAATTATCTCTGATTGCATAGAATCTGATTTAACTAATCGAAGAAGAAACTTGTATATATTTTTTTGCTTTCCGATGCTTTTGCTGAGTAAATCGTTTATAGCTTCTGATACAGCATCTTCAGCTTTTATAGTTGAGGCACTTTTAATTATTCCTTTGGGATAATTACGACCAAACTCCCACTCAAACGCAGCTGTAATCATAATAAAACTTGATACTTCTATATGCTTTCCATCTTCAAAAGTTTTTGGAAGATGTCTCAAATATAATGAATTTGAAACAATATCAGATAGTATCTTTCCTTCACATCCAGCAATATACTCATATTTAATACATCTGCTTGTGGAGAGTGGTTCAATCTCAGGTTTATCTCCACTATCAAAAAAGCATATCTCGCCAATGTTGAGATGTTTTGTTTCTTCAACTGGTTTATATATGTCAACAGAAGTGAAGAATATGTTTTTTCGGAAGCATAAGTATCTAATGAAGTTTCTTGCATAATGGCACAAATTTATGATGAATGAATAATCATCAGTCGCTTCAAACTCAAAACAAAGGCATGATTGAAGAGCAAGCGGAGGTTTTCCGATTTTTGTGCTTATGGTTCTGCTTATTTGGAAGCTCACATTAACATTCTTTCCAGCAACCGTGAAGCTCTGTATCTGTGAAGTTGTGGAATCAAAATCATTCGTTTCAATGGTCACTGTTCCACTCCTATTGAAATCTTTTTCATTCTTAAAAGAAAAGCTAAATGCACGATTAACATTGAAAATATGATCTATCTCAGGCGAGCAGAATGTTATTTTATCTATCGCTTCGGTATTTATTGAGTTATATATAAAATACGCATATAATCTAATATATAAGACGTTGTTTACTCGTCTGACAGACGAACCTTGAATCGAAACAAAAATAATTTTATGATGGTTTTCGTTAATTGTGCCAATCAAGTACGGATCATTCATTTTGGGTAAGTCATTAGTTCTAATAGTTACCGATGACGCTACTTTCTCAGCTTCAACCGGAATAATCTGTAATTCACTCTTGTTTTCGTCAAAAACAAAAGAATGATTTATGTCTTTATATTTTAGATAACCTGTAAGCATTACTTCTCCCCCACTTTGTTATATGAAATGATTTTTGCAATATCTTCTAATTGCCTTGCAATCCTTTCAAATTCCCGATTAAGATCCAGCGTCTTCGCCCCGATACTGTTCCCTCCGATCACAAACGGCTCACCTTCGGGAAACACTTCGTCCTCGGTCTTGGCATACAGTAGCAGCCCCGAAACATTCCCCGTATTCGCCGTGTCCATATTCTTCACATAAGCAAATATCTGATACAGGTGTGCCGACCGCAGAGTTTCTTTTGAATAGCTTTGTGCCATTGACTTGCCATAATACTTAGCATCAATGATGAGCGTCTTATCGCCTTTCTGCAAGGTGATGTCGGTCTGCATCTTTGGAAGGAACTGTATCATCGTTTTATCGGGATCCTCTGTCAGATTCCACTTTACCTGAGCAGATTTCGGATCAAGCTCAGGGTGATGCTGTTTGTAATACTCCAATATAAATTTCTCATAAAGCCGTTCCATGTGTTCATCTGAGAAAGAAAGTAGTTTATAACTGCCGTCCTCGGTGGTCTGGAGCATACCATTCAATACGAGATAACAAATATTCAGCAACAGCTCATAATTGCGGTTGTTCCGCTGGTAGATCAGCCTGTTCCAGGCAATGTGGTCGGTCTGTATCAGCCTGACATTGCTAAAGAATACGCTCACCCGTCTGAGTGCTTGCTTCCTTTCGGGTGCAACATCATCGGCACGGATAAGGCGGTGTATCGTGACTTTTAATATCTGATTATAGAGGTTGTCCTCCGAGAACTCGTCGAATTCACAGGCGAGTTTTTGTTTGTTCTGCACTTTCTGCCGAACCGTTTCGCCCATGTTCAGCTTACCACGCATGACGGAGAGGTCTTCATACATCGGGACATACTCACGGTACAGTCCCTGCTTGACTTGTCGTGAAACACCCTTTTCCAGTATCGCCGCAAAAAGGTCATGTATCTTCTCAAACTTTTCGCCTGCGACCTGCTTGTAGTCCTCCTGCTTCAATATCTGAAAGGCATAGGACAGCATATAGTAAATATTCTGGATAAAAATACCCTTGTCAACGGTCATTTTGATCACCTATCACCTGATAGAGAGCCTTTGTCCATTCATCGACCTTCTTATCATCATCAAACCAGTACTCTTCGATCAGCGGAATGATTTCATACTCCACAACGCCACGGACCCATTCATCATCTATATCCGATTTATTTTCGGGTGCAAAATAGCTATGACCGATCTCGAAGCCCTTGCCGAGCGTGCTGTCCTTGCGGATCGTGTCGTTCAGTTCTCTGATCATAGCGATAACAGAATGATAAAGGTCGCAAGAAATGTCCTGTGTATATGCGCCAAACCCGTTATGATCGGCGTTTTCAAAAGCAGGCTGCATCGTATAGAAGCTGAAACGTCTGCGGAGTGCATAGTCGATCATGGCAAGGCTTCTGTCAGCGGTGTTCATCATGCCGATGATGTGCAGATTTTCGGGAATATAGAAAGCCGTTCCACCGTAAACGAGGTTTAGCTTATGCTTCTCGCCACGCTTATCAGTCTCGATCAGCATCAGCAGTTCACCGAATATCTTGCTGAGGTTGCCACGGTTGATCTCGTCGATGATGAA
This sequence comes from Ruminococcus sp., assembly GCA_024403995.1. GTDB lineage: Bacteria > Bacillota > Clostridia > Oscillospirales > Ruminococcaceae > Ruminococcus. Next base: position 1,872 of record JAKSQT010000078.1, on the reverse strand, counting down.
GAAATACGGCTTGTCGGGATTCTCCTTGCATCTGATGCAGAAGTTATAAAACACACCACTTTGCAGCTCAAATCCACCGCTGTCATTGGGGCGGTATCCCATAATGAAATCCTCATAGGAATAGTTCTGATGGAACTGCACCATACAGATACGGTTTTCGTTTTTCTCTCCGATAATTGAGTAGGCAAGGCGCTTTGCAGAGAAAGTCTTGCCTACACCGGGCGCACCTTGCAAGATGATGTTTTTCTTTCTAAGGACGAGGGAATGTAGCTTGTCGTATTCGGATTCTGTGAGGAAGACGTCTTTGAGGAAATCTTCTTTTGTATACTTGCGGTCAATCTTCTTTTTGTAATACTTTGAAAGGTCTATTTCGGGGATAGGCTCACCTTTGCGCTTGGCGGTATTGATCTTCACCCATTTTATATGGATAAGTCCTGCCAGTTCCATTGTCATATCAATATTCATTCCAAGCTCAGTAAGAGCCCATACACCTTTAGTTCCGCTGCTTATGAAGCCTTCGTGAGCAAGATCATTTCGGGCAAAGTCGATTTGGTTCAATACACGGCTTGCACCTGTTTTTTCGTATGTGACACTAAGCTCTTCCTCGGTGATATCCATAAGCTCGATCACCTTTTCATGAGCTTCTTTTCTTGTTCCACTGCCACCAAGTTCTTTGATTGCTTGAATCAAAGGAGCAAAGTATTTGAGAAATTCTGAGTTGGAAGAAGGGAGAAGATCGTTTCCTTGATTGTTTTTATCCGTGATTAACGAATAATAATTTGTTCCATTATCTACACTGCTTATGTAAAACAAGATATTATTTGATTTTTCGGAAATATCCACATCCAAACAATGACGCTTTAATGCAGTATCGACTTTTCCTTTTCTCTCACGATCTTTTGCATCAAATTGATATAAGTTTTCAGCAACAATAGCATCATAGATTTCATCTATGTTCATACTGCGTCCGGTGTTTTCTAATACTGCTGCAATAGCTTCATATATCTTCATCGGTTGGTCTTTCACAGAAAAGAGATCATAATTCTGAGTCGCATCATTGAATAAAAAGTCATAGAGTGCCTTAGTACGCCAATCATCTTCTTTCGGAAGAGTTATAGTGTTCCTAAATGTGTAGAAATACCATTCTTTTGGCTTAAAAGATGTGTCCCAATCCACTTCAAGTGTTCTTCCGTCCATATGATTTGAAGTAACAGTGCCGACAATCTTTATTTTCATAACAGATATAGTCGCACCTTTATTATCGAACGGCAGCCCTTTTTTCTTCGTATACGATGTCTTTATAGCAATTTTATCGCCAACTTTGACACTATTTACTGTATCAAGAAATTTGTCGGTGTATCCGTTCTGCCATATACCTTGTTCAATATACTCTTCGTCTTGATGAGTATCATCAGAGTCGTTATATGCACCAACAAACCAACACCTTATGTTTTTTGTGGAATTATCGTTTAGTGCATAAAAAACGTCGTTGTCTACTTCACGAGCAATTATGAATTCTTTGTCTCTTGTGGTGAATTTATTATCGACACCTACACAGCTACTACGAATAGTAGAAACGACTACGCTTTGCGGATTTCTTGCATTGAATTTGTACAGGTTATTATCAATGATTTCCTTGTATATCTGCTCAGCTGTCATTCCTTCAGGCTTATCTTTAAGAACGATTTTTATTGCTTCACATACTGTCTTGTCTCTTTTCATAAATCCCACATCTCCTCAAACAAGGTTATTACATATAATTATACCATAGCTTTGTCGAAAAAGCAACCTCAATTTCCCGATTTTACGCTGTATTCAACTTCGACTCCAGACCTGCAATAAAAAGTCAATAGGCAAATCGAATGTTTCACA
>JAKSQT010000077.1 GCA_024403995.1 Ruminococcus sp. | reverse complement strand
GTTGTGGTTGTTGATGTAGTAGTTGTAGTAGTTGGCTTAGTTGTGGTGGTTGTTGATGTAGTAGTTGTAGTAGTTGGCTTTGTTGTTGTGGTTGTTGTTGATGTAGTAGTAGTTTCTAAGGAAGGAGCATTTTCAAGGAGACCGTTTCTTGTATAGTAAACAGCATTGCCGCAGCTGAGATTTCCGTCTGAAACAGTGAACTCAAACTTTGAAGAATTGCCGTATGAAACGTCCTTGATGTAGTATGTGCCGTCAGGAAGTGAAATGCTTACGCAGCCTTCCTCACCGCTGAACCATCTGATGTATGTTGAGGATACTCTGTCGATGAGGTCGTCAGGGATATCATATTCAACATTGCGGAAGTTAAACTCTGCATCAGCGCTTGAAAGTTCCATATCTCTGTATGAATTGTAATTGCCGTTTGCATCATAGATATAGAAATCAGCCTTGCAGGTCACAGCAGCAGTAGTAGTTGTTGTGCTTGTAGTAGTTGTGGTTGTTGTTGTAGTGGTAGTTGTAACGATACCGTCCATCATTTCGACGTAATTTGTATATTCGTTATTGATATACAGCTTGCCGCCTTCAACTCTGAACATAATATCGTCAGCAGTGAGATATCCTTCAGGAGCTGCCATTTCGTGGAGAGTGTATGAACCGTCGGCGAGCATAACATTTACTGCATATCTGCCTGTTTTCCATACAAGAGCTTCACCTGAAGCATTGATAACAGTTGCATCATCAACGATTATCTGGTCAGCCGAGAATACAACGTTCTTTCCGTCAGCGTCAGTACCTGTGAGGGACATCTGAGCGCCTTCAACGGCAAAGCCATCTGTATCACGCTTGGATATCGGGATATTGAGCTTTGTGGTAGTAGTTGTTTCGGTTGTTGTTGAGGTAGTTGTGGTTGATGTTGTGGATGTAGTTGTTGTGGTAGTTGATGTTGTAGTACTTGTAGTAGTTGTTGATGTAGTAGATGTTGTTGTACTTGTAGTTGTTGTAGATGTAGTAGATGTTGTGGTGGTTGTAGTTGTTGTGGTTGTTGTAGTTGTTGTTGTAACAATATTTTTATGAAGTTCAAATTCAATAGCATTCAGCTCATCAAATGCCTCATAGCCGTCAACGTTGAGAGCACGAACCTTTTTACTCTTTATCTGTATCTCAGCATAAGGATTTTTAGAGCTTTCATAGCTGAGTTCAGAAGTTGAATAATAGAGGTCAGATGCCGCATTGACATAGTACATATTGTCAGAAAGTCTTACGGCTGCAGGCTGTGAACCTGATATCCATACAAGTTCATATCCGTCGCATGAAACGAACTTACCGTCCTTTACATCAACGCAGTCCTTTGTGAGAACGTTGTCGGTGCAGGTGATGCTCATTTCGATGCCGCTGAGGTTTGCATTTTTATTTTCAGCGTCATATGCTCTTACAGTAAATGCGCCGATAGTTGCAGGAGAAACGAGTTTGACCTCGGTTCCCTCAGTGAGTTTGCCGTCCTTGACAGTGAACTTTACAGGTGAAGGAACTTCGAGTGAAGAAGTACCCTCATCAGGAACGTCTGAAACCTGATATTCGCCGTCCGGGAGTGAAATTCTGATAATTCCGCTCTTGATTATGATAGCATCGCCGTCAAATTCAGCCTTGGAATTATTTTCGGCTGTTGTAGTAAATTCAATATCCTTTGGATAGAAATACTTTTCAGCCGGTTTAAGGCATTCGATCTTTACATGGCTGTCAGTGAATGAATCAACGCCGTCAGCCTTTAATCTTTTGATAACGATCTCGCTTCTTGAAGCAGCGGTCTTATCCTTGAATGTGATGGTATTGCCGCAGCTTACAACGCCGTCCTTAATTGTGAACTGAACAGCGTCAGGTCTGAAGTTCGGGTTGACATTTCTGCCGTCGCTGATGATTGCGAGTGAATAGCTTCCGTCAGGGAGCTTCATTGATAATGATGAACCATAGTAGTCAAAATCAATTGTCTTGCCGTCAGCGCTGTATTCTTCTGCTGACTGAACATTAAATGACTGTGTTACGCAGCAGCCGTAAATTTCGGTGTCTGCTTTAAGTTCAAATCTGCATATCGGGCTGTAAACTGTCTTTTTGTCAACCATGTCAAAATCAGAACTATACTTCTGACCATCGTGGAATTCGTCTGAATAGAGACGTTCAACAGTTACATCATATTTCGGACTTACAGCGTTATCCTTCAGTACGATGATATCGCCGCAGTCAGCCACGCCGTCCTTAACTGTAAATGTTACAGGATTCGGGATCTGCGGGTTATTGACTCTCGGATAGTCTTCCTTAACCGTATAAGTACCGTCGAGGAGTCCTGCTACCTGTCTTTCGCCGTTTACAGTGAGCTTCTCATCGATATTTCTGCCGAGGAAGTCAGTACCTGTAAGAGAAATGACTGAATCCTTTGATAATGTGACGTACTTACTGTTGTTGAGTGCGGTATATGACATTTTTCTGAGGTAATTTCCGTCAGCGTCAAGTCTGTCTATACTGATGCCTGCAACGTTGAGCTGGTTAACGAGGCTTATCTTATCAGTCTCCATTGAATTATCGCCGTCGATGATAAATACCTTGCCGTTTTCTACCTTAAAGCTTACAGGAGCATTCTTTGCTCTGTTGTATTTAGCCTGTTCGATAGCGGAAGATATATATGTTTCGTCGCTTACAGTGTAAACGCCGTCACGGAGTGAAACAACAGCATCCTTGCCTGAAGTTTTGATTGAAATTCTGGTTTCGCTGTTGTTGATAAGTTCAGCATTCTGAATATTCAGTCTGTTTATCGGGAATGAAGGGATATTATGTGTGATTCTGAGGGTAGAGCCTGTTACAGAAGTTCCCTTTACGTCTGAAAGTGAGAATGTAACGTCGGAGTATTTATTGTCCTTTAACTCAACTTTACCGCCGTTGCTGAGAATGCCGTTTTCAACTGTGAATACAGCTTCATCAGGGAAAGCCATGACATTCTGTTCGCCGTTTGTTACCTGATATAAGTGGTAAACACCGTCAGGAAGGTTGTTTACAGTTATCGGAGTGCCGTCTGTGAATATTCTGAGTTCATCACGAAGTTCGGATTCTTCTTCACACTTGCAGGCGCTCATGTCGATAGGTTCATACCTGTACTTTCCTTCACCTTTATCGTAATAGAAGATCTCCTCCTCACATCTGAGACCAAGCTCTGCGCCTGCGATATGCTTGCCGCCGAGGTCGGTTCTGTTGATAGTAACAGTAGGAACGAGGTCTGATTTAAAGTATACACGTATTACCTTCTTGCCGTCGCCGTCAATATTAAGGAGACTGTCGCCGTCCCTGACAACCGTATTGTCAATTGTAGCCTTATCAAATTCGGCATAAGGTCTGTGCATATATTCAGGTGAAGTCAGGCTTGCAAAGTCAATAGCAGTATCAGTTGTGCCTCTTCTGACTTCCTTTGTTGTGTATGTGCCGTTGAAGTAATACTCAATAGTGTAAGGAGTATCGGTATCCGGCTCCCAGTTTCCGTGGAATACTGCACCGTTCTTTGTCATTTTAGCCTTGGTTGTTTTTTCGTCAATGTTGATAAAATGATAACCCGGAACAACCTTATCAAGCTGATCGTAAAGATCCTCTACTGAGTATTCCTGTCCTGTTCTGTACTTGACAGTAAGGGCAGTCTTTCCTGTGCGGTTATCGATGACACTGAGGTCATGCTCCCTGTGGATGAGATAGATAGTAGGATACTGATTTCTGAAAATAATGGTATTGCCAACATAGAGATCAGGACGACCGACTTTTCTGAGTTCCAGAGATCTTTTTTCAGAAGCCGGATATTCATCCATCTCCAGATCATCGATATAACCCGGGATATTGAGCGGTTTGTCATCCCATGAGATAACATCATTATAGTAGATGAAGGAATTGTCTGCATATCTGTTGATATTGCGCCATTTTCCCTGATACTCGCCGTCAACATAAAGGTAAACTTCATATATGGTCTTCGGCTTAGGTTCCCATACGCCCTTGAATGTCTGGATATCCTTTTCATAGTCAGGCATTATATTGAATTCCTTGACACTTTCGCCGTCCTCATTAGTCCAGCCGACCAATACCATGTTTTCATCGTTCAGAGAATGCCATCTTACTTCCTGTCCCGGAGCACCGAATACAAAGCCGGGAGCGTAATTTGTGTCAGGGTGATTCCAATCAAGTCTTATGATCTTTCCTTCAGGACATGAGTATTTGATTTTTATTTCTCTCTTGAGATTTGAAATAAACAACTGAGTATTATAAGTGATAGTCATAGTTGTTTCTTCAACATCCCTGAAGTTATCAACAGTTAACTCCTTGTTGAGGTGAACGCTGTTACTTCTGCTGTTATAAGTGAACAGCGGATTTGAGAATTTTACAATATAGAACTTATCAAAGTTCTCCTTCATATAATCCTCGTAAGCTTTGTTTCTTACATTTCTGAGTTCATTTTCATCAATATATTTCTTTGTTTTTGACTGCTTGATCATTTCCTTCTGATAAGCTTCATCAGCAGTATCATTTGCTTCTTCAAAAACGTTGTATTCTTCAGCCTCACCCGAACGCATATCCATTATGACCGCATCAAATATCGAGTCATTCAGCTGTATATCAGGGTAAGCTATCATGTCATAATATGTATCTTCCTCGTCAATTTCGGGGAATTCCAGCAGTACCTTTTCGGCACCGTATTTCCATATCGGGAATTCCTCGGAGTATAGCTCATATTCTCCCTTGACCAGTCCCGACATTACGCTTGCCGTGAGTTTTGCCTCAACGCAGAGCGAAAGGTCCATAAGCAGAGCGCCCGAATAATTGGACTCCGCAGGTTTTTTGCCTTTTCGTTCGTAATGGTAGCAGAAATAGCCCCATATCTGGAATTTGACTCCGGCATAAACTTCAACGCCGACCTTTCCGATATTGAATACCAGAATATCGATGCTCAGTTCCAGACCGAGTGTAAATCCTGCCTTGATTCCGACAGTTCCCACAACATATGCATCAATAGTCATGCCTTCTTCCATAAGGTCAATGACCTTATTGGAGCTTCTGCCGTTCATAAGATCGAATGAATAGTGGTAGAGTCTTTCGATCTGATAGTTGAATACAAGACCTATGGAAATATATGCTGCAGCCTCGATGGAGAACTTGATAGGAAGTTCAACATTGATGATGCCATAGAATGTAGCAAGCTTTACCTTAATGATCTCCTTTTCAAAGAGAGGTATCCAGCCTTCATCGACATCCTTCATCATGTCACGGTACTTTTCGGCAAGAACATTATCTGCATTTTCCTTGTCTTCGTCGTCATCGCCGCCGCCTTTGAACTCCAGCGAATCTTCACCGAAAAGCATTTTACCGAGGCTTTCCTCGTCTTCCGTACCTTTTATCATATCTCTGAGTTCTTTTGTAAACTCAACAGTTTCCTTGTCATAGTCCTTAGCAGATGCCGGCTTGCCGAACTGTTTTTCAAACAGCGGCTTATCATCGTCGTCCTTCTTTTTGTCATCGTCTTTCTTTTTGTCGTCGTCTTTGTCGTCATCGTCCTTCTTGTCGTCGTCGTCCTTCTTGTCATCATCATCGTCGTCATCATCGTCGTCGTCATTTTCTTCGTGGACGGTTTTCAACGTTGCGGATACATCAAAATTGGTGTATGCGCCCATGGTGATATCAAAATTAAGAGAGGCTTCATCAAGTTCAGGCCAGATGCCCCAGTCGATATCATAATCAAGATCGAAATCAAAGTTAAGTTCAAGCTCCTGAACGAAAGCGGCACTGAATTCAACAACTATCTTGTCGTTCTTGTTCTTTTTCTTGTGGAATTCACACTCGAAATTGATGCCGAGCATGATAGAGCCGCCTCTGCCGCTGAGATACTCAAGATTGCCGTAGTACCAGTCTGCGTCAACATCCTGTTTGGTAACTTCACATACCCACGGGTCGTTCTCGTCGTCTCCGTCATCGAGACTGCTGACTGTCGGCATTCTGTTATCGCCGACAAGTTCATCTAAATCGCCTGAAACGACTTCATATTCAAATTCCTCGGAAATTTTCTCAAAGCCGTCGGTTTCAACAGCAAGAGCAGTGATATAGTCGATGGTATCTTCAACGAGACCGCTTTCGATAGCCTGATTTTCAGCTTCTGTTTCAAGCTGTTCGGCTTCTTCCTTGGAAAGGCTGATATCGCCCTCTCTGCTGTATGACATAGCGAGCGAATCGTTGAGTTCATCAAGGCTTGACGGTGAATAGCATACAGTATAGATGCCTGTTGCCGTATCCTGAGAGATCGAATCTATCCTTACAAGATCATACTTATAAAGATCTGTTTCTCCCTTACCCTTGATCTCCTCATAATCACTGAGTATGAGATAATCGCCTTTACGCACGCCCTTTGAAAGGTCAATGCTTGTGGAAGCATACTTAGGATCGCTGAAATCAAAAACCTTGCTTTCAAAGGTGAAAACGTTTCCGTCATTCTTGTCAAGGTCGAGCTTTTCGGCATCAACAGGATATATCACAGGCATATTTATGAGTTCTTCAAATGAAGCGCCTGTGTATGTATATGTATTGCCGTCAGCAGAAACTATCTTGATATATGCGATAGGCTCGGTCGAGTCAACAGCTCTTTGTGACGGGTGTGTACCCGAATAGATAGCTGCAAGGCTGCCGGCTTTGAGCATACCTGCCTTGTAATTGAAAGTTCCGCCCTCATACTGCTCATTTTCATCACGCATAACGCCGCTGAGCTTGTCAATGGCAGAACCGGAGAGATTTGAAACTTCGCCTGAATTTATATACTGAACATCGTCGTTTATCTCAAGGTTCATGACCTCTTTCTTTGCAGCAAGTATATTGAGGCTGCGGACATCAACAGGCTGTGTCTCGTCCTCGGAAACAAACAGCACGGAGCTTTCGTTTTCAGGGAGTTCAACTCTGTATACGTGATTGCTCTTAAATCCGTTAACGGGAGTGATGGTATATATGCCGTCAGCTCCTCCGCCTATATTGAATTCCGTAACGCCTTCAAGAGTGCTGAGGTCAGTGAATGTGAGGTATTTTCTGATACTTTCCTCGGAATCAGCCTTAACACTGAAAGCATAGTCTGCACCGACATTTTCGACAGTGAAATATGCAGGGATATCATGTGCCATGAGGTCGGTATTATCGCCCGTCATATCGGCATAGAGGGTAATATTCCTGTCAATTTTCTCATCGCTTTCAGCCATGTACTTCATCTCAGGGTCATAATACCATCCGAGGAAGGTACTGTGCGGCTGGCGAGGCGTAGGAAGTGAGCCGATGGTTCTGTCTTCGCTGTACATAGCCTTTTCGGGGAGAACAAGGTCGGTGGTTTCAACACCGTTTGCAGCAGCAAAGTTAACTTCATGAACAAAGCGTACTTCCTTATTGTTTTCACGGTAAAGACTCAGTGCTTTGCTGAAATAGTAGAGTGAGGAAACGAGATCTGCAAGCTCGGGGGACTTTTCCTCATCATACGCACGAATGAGATAGTCGTTTACGGTGTATGAAGCAACATCCTTTCCGTCTATCTTCATATAGTAGGTCTTGTCAAAATCTTCCATCGAAACATTATTTATGTCGATGTAATAGAATTTCTTTCCCTTGTAAGTTTTTTCGCCGAATTTCACAGGTTCGCCGTCGATAGTGACATTGATAGGCGGAACAGGAACGCCTTTCAGGGTGAAATATTCACGCACCGTAAGGCCTGTTTCTGCGAGAAGGGTGGTAGACTCATAAACAAGACCCTTTTCATAAAGGGCATCGCTGTCGATATAGCGTTTACCGATGATACCCTCCTGATTGAGGTCGGTGAGAGCCTTTTCCTCGTCAGAAAGGCTGCTGTTTGCAGGGTCATACATATTATGCCTGAAATATGTCTGTGCAGCAGCACCATAATTCAGCATAGTCCTGAGAACGTCGTCTTTTTCCTTGTCCTTAGTGTTGGCAGTGATGAGCTTTTCGGCAAGATTTTTTACTGAATAGGAAAATTCAGTTCCGACAGCCTTGCCGTCGAGATAGACATTACCGCTGAAAATGTCAGACATTTCGGTGGCACGGACTTCGATAACGCCCTTATAGGCAGCGGTGTTTTCGTCCCATACCATATTTTCTGTGAATGACTCACCGGCTTCATTTTTATAGCGGAGTTCCGCTTTTTCTGCATTTTTTGCTGGTTTTGCGTAAATGTCGAGACCTATCATATTCCGGTGCAGGACAGTGAGATCAACATTTACAGAAGCATCTTCTATCGGCGGCTTTGCGGCAAATGCATTAAGCACAGGCTCAGCAGCAAGTGAAGAAAAACAGCTTGCTGCAAGCACAAGAGAAGCTGCTCTTTTAATTAATCGCATTTTTCATTCCTCCTTGTTGGGATAATTACAAAGTCTACTTTTTAGGCAGCGTTTCATAGTCATCAAGTGCCGGGTCTGTCGGATCAGTAATATCGTTAAGTGTCACCGAGCTGCTTGTCATAATAACGTCTGTCAGTTTGAAAGCAATTGTTTCCAATTCAGGCGGAACATATTTTTGTCTCATATCATCACCTCCATAACTATATTTCATATCCTCACCTCCATTCGGTATCCGAGCAATATTGCATAAAGAAAAGCGCTTTTGATTATGCAATATGTTGAATGCGTATAGGATATTTTTATTATATCATATTATAAATGTGTAATCAAGCATTTTTACCAATAAAAAGCGATATATTTTTCAAAACTTGTAATAATCCACATAGAAATAACTATTTGTATAAAAAACAGCACCGCCGGATAACAGCGGTGCTGCCTTAACAAGTATTGACTGCAAGGTTTAGTTGGGGGAGCAATATTATCAGAAAAGATCAAGCATGGTGTCGAGGTATATTTTTTCCCTGACATTGATATGAAATTCGGGTTTTACCATGTAATACAGCAGAAATTCAAGCAGAACAGCCGAACCAAGTCCCCGACCCTCTATCTTGAAGTTTGAAAATCCGTCAGGAAGCCATTTGCCGAAGATATCCCCCGCACTTATAAAGGCAGGATTTCTCATTGCCTTTGAAAAAAGATAGCCGCCTTTTCCGTCAGGGGCAGTGCAGACGTGTTCGGGGCAGTTTTCACCGAGAATGCGGCGGCTGACATTTTCATAGCATTCCTTTCGGTCATTGCAGCCGATATAGCAGCACTCATTGCACAAAAATTCAACCTTGTCCTTTTCAGCCTGCGTCAGGGTATTCATAAGGTCATGCCGCATATTAAGGCGGAAATCAGGCACGGCAAAGCGGAATTCCTCACGGTCAAGCTCATGGCGGAAAGCCTGAAAATCCGTCATGACCTTAGTTGTCGATGACACGAGATAAAGCCCCGGATAATTCTTTTTGAGGTGCTCCGCAAGCAGTTCGGAATGGACGATAATTCCGTTCTGCACGCCGCTTTTCTCCTCAAAAAGCCTGCACAATTCATTGCATTTTCTGTCAGAGAGATGTTCATGCCGCAGAAGTGAATTACTGAACGTAAGGCGGGCTGAGATGCCGTATTCGTTCATCAGTGCCAGAACCTCACCGGCAGTGCATTCACCGCCGCCAAATCTGCCGCCGCCCCATATGCAGCCGGACGGAGCGCCGTATATAGACGAAATATCGCAGTTGTCAGTGAAAAATTCTTTGTGTTCCCGATAAATCGGCAAAAATACCCTGTAAAAATCAAAAAATCCAAATAGTCCCGGAAGATGGAAATGTGCGGTTTTCGTTAGGTTATCCTGCATTATGATATTCCTCCATTATTATGGGCACCTCTAAAACCCCATTCTGAGAAAAAGCAGCTATGCACAGCATCTGCTTTTTCTTACTCAAAACGGGTTTTTAAGGCAACACCGTACAAAGATTGTGCGGCAGAAACGCAGTTAGATTTTTCGTCAGATTGTACAGAAA
>JAKSQT010000076.1 GCA_024403995.1 Ruminococcus sp. | reverse complement strand
GTTACGACACGGAAGCCGATAAGCTTCAGAAACTTAAATTTATCAAGTGGGATAAATAAAAAATTACGGAGATATTTATGAGATCAACAAAACGAATTGCTGCTTTTATCAGTGCTGCCGCTGTTGCGGTTACATGCATTACACCTGAATATATTTTTACTGCAAATGCAGAGGATTATAACATAGAACTTGAAATTGGTGTGACGGAGTTCCCGATAAACTATATTGAAGATGATAGATATGTTTTTGTACGTGTTTATGTGCATAACAATCCGGGTATCGAATCACTCAGCTTTGTTCTGGAAAAAGACGAAAGACTCGGCGATGATATTTACGGAATGATGCATGAAGATTATCCTTTCGGACATCATCTCCAGATAATTACAGACGACGATGATAATTACGTTGGTTATTTCAGCGGTTTTAACGACTCATACTACTATGATACAGACGGATTACTCTGTTCATTAGGTTTCCAGATTCCGACTGACTGCAAAGTAGGTGATTTCTATGACATTAGTTTTTACCCTGAAGAACCCTGCAGCCAGAGGCTTATAGAATTCTATAAGGACGGCGAAAGGTACGACGGCGGATGCTTCAGTTATATAAACGGCGGAATACTTATTACCGAAGCCATGCAGCCCGGAGGCTACATACCACCGTCTGAACCTGAAAACAACGAGACGACACCACCACCTCCGCCGCCTGTACAGACACAACCTGTTCAGTCTCAGCACAATAACAACAGTAATACAAATAATAATAACAACAATAATAACAATACTGCCGATAATTCAGGCAGCAGCTCAGGAAATGACTCAGACAGTAATTCTTCGGACAGCAATACTAATTCTGACGAAAAAAAGACTACTACAGCAAGCACTTCAACAACAAAAGCCGTAAGCACTTCATCTTCCAAAACAACAACATCCGTTAGTAAAACAACTTCGGCTGCTTCCGGAACACAGACAGATACAACTTCATGTGAGACAGATACTGCTGCCGAAACAACCTGTACAACAACAGTTTCAAACCCATCTTCTGAAAAGAATAAAAAAAGTGAAAATAAAAGCAGAAAAAAGGTATTGGTGATATCAGCTATAATTATCGCTGCAGGAGCTGCGGCTGCTTTTATCATCAAGAAAAAATCTAAATAAAAGCGGGGAAAAATATGAAAAGTATAAGACAAATTGCTGCTTTTGTCAGTGCAGTAACATTCCTGATGAGTTCTGTGCCTGTATCTGCATATGCGGATAATGACACAACAGCTTCAGATAGTGCTATAAGCGAAACATCAGATGCTGATAGAATAATCGAACTTAAAGATGAAGTATTTGATATTGTCACCGTTTCAGACAAAAAATATGACGGTACAACCAAAGCCGAAGTAGATTGCAGCCGATTGAATGATTGGATATATGATCAATATGCTCTTGAAGTGAATTTTACCGCTGAAGGTGTTTTTGCTCAGAAGAACGCTGCCAATTCAGTCAGCGTTACTGTTTCAACTTTTGAAGTCAGCGGAAAGGACAGCGGCAAAGTTTCGTTCAACAGCGGACTGAGCATAACCAAACAGGCAAATATCAAGAAAAATGAGTTTATCGTTATCCCTGAGATAACAAGCTGCTATTATGGACAGAAACTTCCCGATTCGGTTGCTTTGAAATGGAAAGACAAAGTTCCTTCAGGTGTAAAACTGCCCGCAGACCTCGAAATAGAAAAAAGATCTGTTGATGAATACGGATTTTCACCAATCGGAACTTATAATTTTAAAAGCCAGCAATACACTGATAATAACAACTATGTTATAAAACTGGCTGATAATTCCGTATTCACAGTTGAGGAATATGATCCGTCAGAAGCGGCAGTACCTGAAAAAGAGGACAATACCTATAATAATAGAAAGAGTACTCTTTCTGCACCTGACGGCTTCCTTATCAGTGATGATAAAAAAGACTTCAAGGACAGTATTGATATCAAACTTTATGAAACATCAGGCAGTTCAATGAACTCAACTGATTATTATCTGAAAAACAACAGCAATTCAACAGATAAAGATGCTGTCTCAAAAAAGAAATCATATAAATATTACTGTGTCAGCAGCAAGCCGACTATCTCATCTGTTACAGCATCAAGCAGTAACTCGGTACTCAAACCGCAAAAAACAGGTATCGTAAGCGATAAAAATATCACTCTCCATATCGAAGGCACTGCTTCATATCTGAGCAAAGATGAGCTTCAGGTCAATATATATGAAGAAGGCGGAACTACCCCTATCGCAACTGTACCGGTATCTGATGTCAAGAATTCAACATTCACCGCTGAGTATACTCTTGAGCTTCCCAAAGATGCCGAATGTGAGGATTTTCAGCTCGAAATTGCCGTCGAAAACAATCTCGGCGAAGGCACGAGAGTAAAGGCTGTTTCCGATGGAAATACTGCAAATCATATCATAATCGATACATCTGCTCCGTCTGCACCTGAGGAGAATATTGCGATAAGATATGTAAACGATCCCGTTTTCGGCGGCGGCGGCTGTCTTGTCGCAGAGGGAATAATTACGGATACAGGATCAGGTATCAAATCGATAAAGTATAGATTTGATAATCAGAAAGATAAATTAGAATATGATTTTGAAAAAAATGAAGCAGTACAGTATTATTATGACAAAACTTTCTTTTTAGGCGCAGCTGCATGGAATGAGTTAGACAAAAGCAGTGTTGCAAAGAAGAAGGATTTTTCAAAGGATTTCAGCAATAAAAACACCGATCCCCAAAAGGTATATTTCCGTATCCTCGTTCCTTACTCAAGTACCGAACTTACCTACGACAATTTGCACACCCTGTATCTTGATATCACTGATTTCGCCGATCACACAACTTCTGTAAACGGAAAATATCAGAAAAAAGACAGCGGCGGCGTTGATACTTTTCCCCCTGTAATAACAAAATTTGATATAGACGGTAAGCTCAATGTTCTTCCTTCCGGAAACTATGCAAATAAGCCTGTCAATTTTATTGTAAAAGGCAAGGACGAATCAAATTCAGAAGACTATATATCAGGTCTCAGGTCATTTCGGATAACTGACGAAAACAATACAAATAATGAAATTCTTGTAAATGATGAAGATGAAGAATATCCGATCAGCGTACGTAGTGTTTATGCTGCAGAACACGTTAAGATCGAGGCATATGATAAGGGCAATCAGCTATATTCAAATTCTATTTCAGCAGAAATTAAGAAGATGTTTAAAAATTCCGATCCTGATCTTCTGCCTGACCCCAGCCTGAAAAATATGACATCCGATGCGCTGATAATAGAAAATACTGCTCCGAAAGCAAAGTTTGACCTCAGTCAGAATTCAGCAAAATATTCGGTTGACGGCGAGGATATATACTGGTTCAATTCGGATGACCAGAATGTACAAGTCAAATATACCGATGAGCTGAGCGGCATCAACAATACATCACTTAAAGGTAACGGCCCGGTACCGGAAAAAAAGGATTTCTCGACAAAAAAAGATAGAGTCAAGGAGGATAATGATACTCTCAGTATGGCTGATTTTAAAGATGACGAATACATCTATTCAGCTTATGTACAGGATAATTCCGGAAATGCAAATACTGACAGCATTTCTAAAAAAACCGCTTCCGATGATACCGATTCGACTGCCGAAGAAAGTAAAAAGACCGAAAATAATACTACCCAGAAATTCTATGTCGATAAGACTGCTCCGTCAGGTTCTGTTCATACTTCCACTAAATCAGGTGTAAGAAAAATCAAAGACTGTGACTGGGTAAGCGCAGAAGAAAATTTCAGCATATATATTTTAGGAGCTGATAATTTCTCCGGTATACAGAAAATCGATGTAAAGGTCAACGGCAAAACAGTTGATCTGAATAAAGAGAACTTTTACGATTTCAGTGACGGAATGATAAAAGAAAGGCAGATAGTATTTACTAAGTCAGACCTTGATAAACAGGGTATATCAATGAATGATGACCATACCTACAAAGTTGAGTACAGTGTCACCGATTTCGCCAATAACAGTTCCGAAGATTATTCGTATACACTTCATGTTGATACCGAAAACCCGAAGATCGATACAGTATGCATCAATTCACTCAACAGCGGTGCTGACGGCAAACACGAAAATACTCCGGGCGGAATAATCAATTTCCTTAAAATCGGTATATTTTCAAATACTTCCATATCGTTCAAGGTCGATACATCCGATGTGAAGTTTGACAGCGGAATAAATACGCTTCTGGTTCAGCTTGTTGATAAGGACAATACAATAAAAAATATTCCGATAGAGCCTGTTAAGGATGGTGACAGCTTCAGCTTTGAGATACCTCTTGAAAGCGGTTTCTCATTATCAAAAATGATGAAGCTTACCGTTACCGATAACTACGGAAAAACGTGTTCTTATTTCGGCAGAGTCGTCAATACTGTCAACGGACTGGAATTTAAGGAGATACCGACTGAAATACAGGAAGATGAGGACGGAAATTCATTCCTTGACATTATTATTGAGGATATAGCACCTGATATGGCGCTTGACCTTCCAAAGCCTGATTATACCGATAAGGACGGCAGACTCTGGTTCAGCAATGACACAAGAAATATCCAGCTCACGGTTTCAGATAATGAGTCCGGTCTGAACAATGTGGATATCAAGGTCAATGACGCAAGTATCTCACAGGACAGTCTGGAACAGGAAATACTCAATCCGGAAAGTGTTGAGTCGATCCTCAATAATGCTTTCGTTTATACTCTTAATACTGATAAGCCGAATTCAAATGCTGAATCCAAACCGGAGAACGGAGAATATGTCATTAAATTCTCTGCTGCGGACAATGCAGGAAACATATCCGAAAAAGCTTCGACTGAGGACGGAAAAGAACTGTCTGAATACAGATATTTTATTGACGATACAATACCTGAAATACAGTCTGTATCATTTGAACCTGTTTCGTCAAACGGCAAAGAAAACAACAGCGAATTTAAAGATGAACCTGAGATATTTGAAATTGACAGCCTGAATTACGGTTATTTCTTCAAGACCGACTGCGTTTTAAAGGTATATCCGTTTGATGAAAATCCTTCATCAGGACTGAAATGTGTTAATTATAAACTCATTTCATATGATGACATCACACAGCCTGAGATCATTGCCGAGGATATGGCAGAGATCGGCGAGGACGGATATGCCGAGATAAAGATCGAAAAGGGCTTCAAGGGCAGAATTGTAATGTCTGCCGAAGATAATGTCGGAAACAAATCAGCCGATAAATATATGGATGCCCTCATCAGCGAGGATACAGCTCCCGAGCTTTCTATCGACATTTCAGCAAACAGCACCCTGCATGATGCTGAAGGAAATGAACTGTTTACCGAAGACGTTACTGCAAAGGTAACTGTATCTGACCTTAAATCAGGCATAAGCAAATGCAGTGTTGAAATTAATTCGGAAAAATCCGGCGACAGTTTAAAGAATGAGATAATTGATATCGAGGAGCTTATTAATGCAGGCGGTTCACTCAACGGATGGGTAATCGAACAGACAGAAGCAAATCTCGTTACAAAAATCTCCAAGGAGTTCACCTTCAGTCAGGATGATAACAATATCGTTATCAGAGCTAAGGCTGAGGACAACTGCGGCAATGAAAATGCAGAGCCTGTTTCAAGCAAGACCTTCACCATTGATAAAACTGCTCCTGTAATTGATGTAAGCTACAACGGCGGCTATAATGACTCGAATTTCTATAATTCAAATAATAAGGCTGTTATAACTCTTGATATCACCGAAAGAAATTTCGATGCAGACCTTATCGATGCCGCTATTGATAACAGCTTTAATTCAAACAGACCACAGATCTCATATTCAAGCAGTGCGGCTGATAAGCATAAGCTTGTTCTTACTTTCGGCGAGGGCGATTATACATTTTCAGTAAAGGGACGTGACCTTGCAGATCACGAAGCCGAGACGAGAATGCCGAATGAGGGAATGTTCCGCTTCAATGTAGATGAGACAGCACCGGCGGTTTCCGCCAATTTTGAAGCATTTTCACAAAAAGATGCTGACGATAATTTCTTCAATACCAAACAGAAGGTAACTCTCACCATCAAGGAGCATAACTTCAGTCAAAATCTTGTGAACCTTCAGGTATTGACAAAAGCGGCAGGCTCAGCTCATGACAGCACCGAATTATATGATACTACGGGTTCATTCGTTAAGTATTCAGACTGGAAAACAAGTGCGGCAGATCCCGATCTGCATACTCTTGAATTCTATATTGACAAGGATGCTGTATACAAACTTGTTGTTGCTCCGTCAGACAAGGCTGGTAATGCTGCCGGAAGCATGGAGACAAAGGTTTTTGAGATCGATATGACAAAACCTGTTGTTTCAGCTAAAAACGGTCAGTCTGTCAAAGGCAAGGAAAATGAAGTCGAATTCCTTGATGTTTATAATTACCTCAGAACAGACAACGAAGTTCCAAGTATTGAATTTGATGATGTGAATTTCGATCATCTCAAGTATACACTTGTCAAGTATGTTCCCGATTTAAAGAAAAACGGCGAACTCAGCACAATTGTATCCGACAGCAAGGAGGGGACTGTAAACGACAAGAAATTCGTTCTGGATGACTTTGATAAAGACGGTACATATTTCCTTGAGATCGAAGCTTATGACAAGGCAGGAAATGCAAGTGTACTCAATAAGAATACATATGTTCACATGAAGGAAAAAGATGTTCTTGCATATATCCCTGACAGTAATATTGAAAAAAGTTCAGGTTTATTCTCGCTTGAATATGAAAACGGCGATGCAATAAGCAAACGTCCGGAAGACTTTGACGATATCGAGATAGTTGTAATGGCTCGTGACAAATCAGACGTAAAGATCGTTCTTCGTGACATGAACGGCGACGAAAAGGATACAATGCTCACCCCTGAAGACGAAAAGGAGTCCATGTACGGAATGAGCATATATACCTATAAGCTGAGATCCGAATTCTTTATCAACAACTATCAGAGTGATACCGATGCCGAGCTCAATCTCTCCGTTATCAATAATGACGAGCGACTTGATCTTGGCAAGATACATATCGACAACATCGCTCCGACAGGCAATGTTGACAAAAAATTCAAGTCATGGCACTGGTATCCGGGAAACAAGGAAAAAACAATAGTTGTTTCTGATATCAGCGAAAGACTCAATGCTGCTGAATGCAAGGTATTCGACAACAGTAAGGAGATACCGTTTGAATATTCACAGGCAGACAAGACATTTACTTTCAAACTCGGAAACGGCTGGCATAATGTCGGTGTCCACATCGAGGACGAAGCCGGAAATGTATTTGATATCCAACAGGCAGATAATATCTGTGTCGGAAATTTCTGGCTCTGGGTAATAATCGGCGGTGTTGTTGTTTCCGGAGGAGCAGCAGCGGCGTTCATAATTCTGAAAAAGAGGAAAAATTAATTCGGGCATAATTCTGCTGTTGCCTTAACGCAGTTATCAGCAGAATTGTCGGAACAAGGAGGAATTAAAATGGCAACCATACAGCTTTATGCAGACAAAGTCAATCAGATGAACGATCTCCTTTTAGGGATAAGAAATACTATTGATGACTATGTATCTGAAAATACCTCACTGCAAGTAAACGCACAGCTGATAAACACAAGTATCTGTGATACATCAATTGTGCAGACAAATATTTCCTTTTCCATTACTATCGGAGAGGAGGAACTTGAATCACTGGATAAACTCATTGATGAATTTGATGAGTTTGTAAGCCTTGCAAAAGAAATCGATGACGATGTAGCCGATGAGATAGTTGACTGTAAGGACGATTTCTATAAAGATTATTCTTATCTCAAACCTGACAGCGAAAAATCAGACTGGGAAAATTTCTGGGAAGATGTCGGAGAATGGGCTAAGGAAAACTGGAAAGTAATTGTTCTTGTTGTACTTGTAGTGGCTGCAGTAGTTATTATCATTGTAACAGGCGGTGCAGCAACCGGTCCTATTGCGATGATACTGGTCGGAATTGCCAAAGGCATATTGGTCGGAGCCGCAGTAGGCGGTCTGAGCGGCGGTATATTCAGCGCCATAACCGGAGGCTCGTTCATCGATGGCTTTATCGACGGTGCATTCTCAGGCGCTATCGCAGGTGCGATCACCGGTGGAATTGCCGGAGCAATGGGCGGTATGGCTGCATTTGAAGGCTTGAGCACAGGAATGAAAGGCTTAATTAACGGCGGAGCCGATATGTTTGCTACGTTAATTGGTGATATAGGAGATAATATATTTACCGATAATGACAAATCAGCATTACATATCATTTTTGATGGTCTGTTCTCATTCGGAGCATCATTTTTAGGAGAATTTTTCCTTGCTGATATCGAGGCTTGGGTAACTCCTAAACTTAATAACGCTCTTACCTCTGTATTCAAAAATAAATTGCCTGATTTCATCTCAAATAAGTTACCGACTTCGATTGCAGATAAGCTTCCGGATGCACTAAAAAATGGTTTTGATGTTGATTTAAGTAAATTAAAACCGGAATGGCTGACCGGTGATAGTAACAGCGTACTGAGTAAGTGGAAAGATCAGTTTGATAATTTAGGCACTACGGCAGTCTCACGTCTGGATATCTTTAAAGGTATCGGAGCAGAAACAGCTGATGGATTAATGCAAATGCCCGGTGACTTTTTAAAGAATATTTTCAGTGGAATTCCTGATTTTGTGTCTGGTTAAAAAGGTGTTAATTTATAATGAAAAGATTTGAAATTTATCATCCAAAAATAGATTCGATAGCAGTCGGTGCGTGCTTTCTCTTAATGATAGGCGCCTTGATATTCGGAGTTATAAAAGCTAACAGCACGTCAAATAGAATTAAATGTCTGCTGTTCCTGTCAGTTCTTGTACTCGCAGCTGTATTTTTACTTCGTGATCTTATCATTTCAAAAACAATTGTAGAAAATGATGTGTTCACTATCATAACACCGTCAAAAACCGAAACTTTCTGCTTAAAAGATATTACAAAGATCTCATCAGGTGCTATAAGCCCGTCAAGAGGTGCTCGTATTCCTACTATCGATATCTTTTTTGGCGAAAAAGAGTACAGATACGACAACCGCACAATTAATACCGATAAGCTTGCTGCCTATCTGCTTAAAAAGTTTGACAGCGGTGAACTAAGCCTTGACCTTATTCCTGAACAGTATTTTATTAATGAACGTGAACGTGAACTCCACGCTACAATAAATATTATCAAAGGTTACAGCGAACATAAGTATATTCCCAAAAGCTATATACAACCGGATGACGAATAAATAATGCATCACCGTACAAAGCTGTCAGACATGCTTAGTGCGTTGCTGTCTCAGAAAAGGAAGATGATGAAAATGAATAATACAGGTACAGATATCACAAAGGAAGAACTTGAATGCTCATCATGCGAAACAGGTTCTATTACACCGAATGAAGAACTTGATTTTGACATTGTTGTAGTAGGTGCGGGAGCGTCAGGTGTTCCGGCAGCCGGATGGGCGGCAGAACTCGGCGCAAAAACAGCTCTGCTTCAGAAGGAGAGCACTGTAATTTCACAGGGTAACTGCGGATCTGCTATTATTAAATCAAGATCTACTCCGGGCGGTATCGCAAAATGGATACATCATACAAACAGCCTGTGCAGCTGGCGCTCGGATACAAAACAACTCAAAGCATATGCCGAACATTCCGAAGAGGCTATGATGTGGTTTTTGAACAGGGCAGGGCTGACAAGTGAAACCGAATACGGTGACGGCAGCAAGGTCGATGACAACCAAAGAAGCAGTGAACTTCTGAACGACGGAAAACAGCTTTGTGCATTCAGAAGCACAAGCGGAGATTTTACAGGTCTCTGGAAAGACCGCCAGTCTGAATATGATTACGGCGATGATCATTGCTACTTTTTCGCTCCGTGGATAGGTCC
>JAKSQT010000075.1 GCA_024403995.1 Ruminococcus sp. | reverse complement strand
CCTCCTCTTCAATAAAACTTTTTTCATATATTATATCAAAGCAGTTTTAATTTCTCAAGTTTTAAAGTCATAATTTTATTTCAATTTACCTGATTTTAATTTATTATTACGTGGAAGATTAAAAGTAGTCTAATTTTTCAGAGTTTTGCAGAAATGGACGGATGTTGTTTTTTCTCTTTTTTGATATAAAGTTGCTGGTGGTATTGTGACCTTGAAGAGCTTCGGTGATTATTACAACGGCTATGAGGACAGCAAGGGCAAGCACGTTGACGGCTATGTGGATATGATAGACAAGCTGCTGAAAGATTTTCCGCTTGACGAACCTCAGATCATAGGAGAAGAACGGCAGAAGGAATTTATAGCTCTACTCAGTGCTATCCTGCGTATGCGTAAGCTGCTTGTGGGCTTTGGTGAGTTTGAGGGCAGAGAGATCATCTCGGAGAGAGATTTTCAGGACTACCTCGGACGGTATCAGGACTTGCGTGACGAATGGGCTGAACGCTGTAAAAAAGGTGAGCTGACCGATATTGACGATGATATTGTCTTTGAAATAGAGCTTATCAAGCAGATAGAGATCAATATCGACTATATTCTTATGCTTGTAACAAAGTATCACGACAGTCATTGTACGGATAAGGAAGTGCTTATCACCATTCAGAAGGCGGTTGATTCCAGCCCTGAGCTGAGAAGCAAGAAAGACCTTATCGAGAATTTCATTAACGGCATTAACGATGTAGATGATGTAATGAATGAGTGGCATAGCTATGTCGCTGAGGAGCGTGAAAAGGCACTTGTCACTCTTATCACAGAAGAAAAGCTCAAAGATGCTGAAACAAGAGCATTTGTTGATGGTGCTTTCCGTGACGGCGGTATCAAGACAACAGGTACGGACATAGACAAAATACTTCCTGCCGTGTCCCGTTTCGGCGGTGGTGGCGGAAATCGCAAGGCTAAGAAAGAAACTGTCATTGAAAAGCTCAAGATTTTCTTTGAACGGTTTTGGAATATCGGATAATTATGGAATAAGGGTAACTATACCCGTTAATAAGGAGTTGAGATTATGTTAAAGAAAGCAACATGGCCGCTTTTTACGCTCTCCAAGAAACGTAAGAAAATTGATACTAATCCTGATTATCAGCGACCAGCAGTATGGACAAAAGCACAGAAACAGCTATTGATAGACTCGATATTAAGAGATTTTGATGTACCTAAGATCTACTTACATGAGAAAAATAATGATACATACGATGTTATTGATGGACAGCAGCGCATTCGTGCAATTTGGTCATTCTATGATGATGAGTTTGCCTTGCCTAAAGATGCTGAGCCTGTAAATGGTTATGAAGTTGCAAATAAGAAATATAGCGAACTCGATATGGATGTTGCTACAATAATAGATAGCTATAATTTAGACTTTGTTATTCTTGATACACAGAATGAAGATGAAATTCGAGAAATGTTCTTGAGACTTCAAAATGGTACAACTTTAAAAGCTCAAGAGAAAAGAAATGCAATGCCAGGTCGCATGAGAGATTTTATCAAAGGTCTTACTAACCATGAGTTCTTTACTAAAGTTCATTTTTCCAATACTCGATTTACCTATGATCTCATAGCGGCTCAAATGACACTTCTTGAATTGAACAAAGGTATCTGCAATATAAAAGATAGAGATTTAAATGCAATGTATGAAAAATCAAAGGATTTTGATGCTTCGTCCACTGATGCTAAAACCATATATCGCATTTTGGACTATCTAAATAAAATGTTTCCTGACAAATCTCCTGAGTTGAAAAGATACAGCACTATTTCATTGTTTATACTGATCATGGATTTAATGCCAAATTATGATATTCGTGATAGAGAAGCAGATATTGCAAAGTGGTTTATTGATTTTGAAGCAGAGAGATTATTAGATGAACAGAAAGAACCTGAAAAGCAAGATCCTCGTCTTGTAGTTTATCATGAAAGGGTATCTCATTCGTCTGACTCGGAAGATTCATTGCTTTACAGACATAATTTTCTTAAAGAAAGCCTTTTAACTCATGTTCCAAATCTTCCTCAGAAAGATACTAAGAGAAGTTTTGATGAGGCACAGCGTCAAGTCATTTATCGACGTGGAAACGGCATTTGTAAAATATGTGGGGTAAAGTGTGATTGGAATAATTGGGAGGCAGATCATATTACTCCGTGGAGTAAGGGTGGAAAAACAGAAATAGAGAACGGACAGGTACTCTGTCCTTCATGCAATTCAAAGAAAAGTGATTCATAAGAAACTATGTTTCACAAACCTTAGTCTACTGGCACACTCAAAAACCGTTTCGCATAAGTCAAAACAACGATTTTGGTATATACCTTAAAAGCTGACAGCTCTTATGACATATATTATGAGAAACACAAAAGCCATTCTCCAGCATTTACTTGGAGAATGGCTTTTCTATTATTATCTATTCTTCGTATAATATTTCTCACGGTACACCTTTGGTGTCATGCCCGTAATCTCCTTGAACACGGCAATAAACACGCTTTGCGTGGAGAAACCCAGCGAGGTAGAGATCACAAGATAGGACAGGTTGGAATATCGGAGCAGATTTTGTGCTGTATCTACCCGTGCTTCTTTTACAAAACGTTTCAGCGGAATGCCGGTTTCCTGTCGGAACAGCCTTGACAGATAGGCAGGATTCAGCTCTGCCGCCTTTGCAAGTGCCTTGACTGACAGATCATCACCCAGGTTCTCATAGATATAGTCGATACACTTGCGGATATGAAGCGAGATCACCGCTTCTTTGCGTATCTCCTGCATTCGCTCGGTGAAGTCAAGGCACATATCTTCATAGAGCCTGCATACACCGTCTATCGTCCTGCAAGTATCGGCTTTGAGGACATAGAGATCAGATAGTGTATAGGCTTCTGTCTGCCCCATGCCCATATCCATACAAGTGGAAGCGATTGCCGATGCACATAAAACAAAGTGATACACAGCGTTTTTCAGTTTGTTTTTAGACATGAGCCTGTCATCAGCGATTAAAGCAAGCTCACCCTCACTGAGCTGCAATTTCACAGCATCCATATCCCCATTGCATATTGAAGTAAACTCGACTGGCTTCACGGAATGTTCCGAACGCTTGAAATTATCCATTTTCTGACGAAAAAGCTCTGCATTCAGCTCATTTCTGATTTTCATACGCACCGCCTGCCTTTCCTCCTCATATTATATCACTTTTTAGCTACAAATTCAAGTTTTCAGATATAAATTACAACTGAGATATGCTATATTTAATGGCAGAGGTGATGTGAATGGATCATATAAATGACCTGACAAACGGCAAAGTATCGGGAAAACTGCTCAGTTTCTTCTTTCCGATGCTCCTGACCAATCTTCTTCAGCAGATATACTCGGTAGCTGATACGGCTATCGTCGGGCGTGGTTTAGGCGATAATGCTCTCGGTGCAGTCGGCAACCTTTCATCCTTATCATTGCTGATAATCGGCTTCTCAATGGGAGTGACAGGCGGATTTGCTGTTATTATTGCTCAGAACTTCGGTTCGGGCGATATGACTGCCGTCCGCAAGTCTGTTGCAATGTCTGTAAAGCTGTCAGCGATACTGACAGTGATTCTGACGGTGGCAGGCTGTTTGCTTCTGAAACCGATATTACTCCTTATGCAGACAGACACGATCATACTGAAAGACAGCCTGATATATGGATATATTATCTTAGGTGGGCTGGCAGCAACTATAGCGTATAATCTGCTTTCCGGTGTTCTACGCTCGGTCGGTGACAGTAAAACGCCATTTATAGCGATCATGATCTCCTCGGCGATCAATATCGCATTGGACTATATTCTGATATTTCTCTTTCATACTGGGGTTGAAGGCGCAGCAACGGCAACAATTATTTCACAAGGTATATCAGCGCTTATCTGCTATCTGAAAATGAAACAGATACCACAGCTTGAAATTCATAAAGACTATTTTGAACCGGATACGGCAATGTCCCTGCTGTTGCTGAAAAATGGCATACCGATGGCGTGTATGAATTCGATTACTGCGGTAGGCTGTATGGTCGTTCAGGGGTATGTCAATGATTGCGGTGTAGCCTATACATCGGCATATTCTGTATGCAGCAAGTATCTGAACCTGTTCATGCTCCCATCCCTCACGGCAGGCTTTGCGGTATCTTCCTTTGTCAGCCAGAATTTCGGCGCAGGCAAGATCGAGCGTATCAAGCAGGGCGTGCGTGTTTGTATCAATATTGCATTGGTTTCCTACCTATGCTTAGGCTCTGCTATGATACTGCTTTCAAAACAGCTCGCTGACTTCATGCTTGATGAGAGGAACACGATTGCTCTTTCCACAGAATACTTGAGAATATGCGGCGCAGGTCTAATATTACTGAATTTGCTGTTCATATATCGCAATGCAACGCAAGGAATGGGTTATCCGTTGATTCCAATGTTGTCGGGACTTGCTGAAATGGCTCTGCGTATCCCTGCGATCATCTTCTTGCTTCCTCTTATTGGATTTCGTGCAACTGCATACGCTGAGATCATTGCGTGGATCGGAGCGTTGGCTTTGAATGTCGGGGCATATATGATTAATTTTAGGAAAGCAAATCAAAGTCAAACATAATATGATTGTTACAGCACCTTCTCGGAGCGTTACTGAGAGGATGCTGTTTTCATTGGTTAGTTTTACGCTCCGCAAGCTCGGACGGCTATGAGATGCATTCCCGTTACGCTGACGGTTATCATCAAGCAGAAGTCGGTTCGGTGATATAATGGGTAATCTCATACTCACGCACACGGCGGTAAAAAGTGTTCGCTGTCAAGCCCATTCTCCGCATAAAATCCCTGCCTGTGATACTCTTGGACTTCCATTCCCCATAGAGCCTGCCGAATTTATCCCAATCAATCGGGATAGGCTTCCTGCCGGTATACTTGCCCTGTGCCTTGGCGATCTCGATACCCTCACGCTGTCGCTGTTTGAGCTGTTCACGCTCCAACTGAGAGAGAGCTGCGAACACGGTCAACATGAATTTGCCCGTAGGCGTGTCAGTGTCGATGTTTTCCTTGTGACTAACCAGGGTAACGCCCTTTTCGGAAAGTGTGTCGATGATATTCAGCAAGTCTTTCGTAGATCGTCCCAGACGGCTGATACTCTCGATGTAGAGCGTATCGCCCTCACGCACATAGTCCAGCATAGCTTTAAGCTGAGGGCGGTCTGTGTTCGCTCCTGACAGCTTCTCGGAGAAGATGCGGTCAACCTGATAGTCGCACATGATCTCCTGCTGTCTCGCTGTCTCCTGATGTTCCGTAGATACACGGATATATCCTATTTTGCTCATATTTTCGTTTCCTTTCTGATGTAAAAATATTTTTCTTTCTGTTGATATGTGATTTACTTATTTGCGGTGATGATGTATAATTATTGATGAAGGCAGGCACACGGCTTGCTCGTGAAAATCGGAATTTAGGTGAGGAATAATGACTGTAAAACAAGCATTAGAACATTACTTTGAAGTCAAATCAGATTTTTATTGTAAATATAAAGATGTTGACTTACCAAAACCAATAAAACCTATTGAGATAACACAAGAAGTGGACTTTGAAGAAATTGAAAAAGAACTTGGGTTTAGTATCCATACAGATATAAAGAGCTTTCTCTCATCATATTGGTTTAACGAGATTGAAGGATTTTGCAACGATAGATATGTTCATATCAATGGAATAAGCACTATAGAAGATGTACGCAATGATGTTTTAGTCGGATTTCTTATGGGAGATGATCACTTTCTGAAAGATGCTCATTATTGGTACATGGGAATATATGAGCCTTTTTCCTTATTTGTCAATAATACAACAGGTGAAGTTTCAGCAACAATACTATACGAACATAATACAATTCATCTATTTGATTCGATAAGTGGCTTTATTATCAATATCAAAGCCGAAATCACCTCATAAATTCTGATTTTTCTAAGCAACTATACATCTCACCACGGCAAGGAGAACCAATCTCCCTGCCGTATTTTTTTATTCAAGCTGACTTTTCTTTCTCTTGGCAGCCTGTTCGTTCTGTAAATATCGCTGAACAGTCTTTTGGCTGTCTCGCTTCTGCCTTGCAAGCCGTGACAGCCTGTCCGCTTCTTTCTTGTAAGCTGTACGTTCCGCACAAAGTTCGTCATATTCTTTCTGAACCGTTTCACGCTCGGCTCGGAGGGCTTTCAGTTTAGGAGGATTACCGTCCGGAAACAGCTCTTTCATCTTCTGATATACCTCACGATACTCACTAAGCTCATCGTTATAATCGCTCTTGTATTTCGTTTTGGCTTTTCCTTCAAGAGAAACATACTGCTTATGATACGGGTGAAATTTATTGAACTTCTCGATGACAGAAATCTGCTCGTCTATCTCATGAAGCCTGTTGCTCATGCTGAACATCGGCGCAGACGAAACAGTGAACTTCGCCAATGCTCTGTGCGCTGCCGATTCCAGTTCTTCTATCGTGGAATTATCTGCGGTCATCTCATTGAGTGCCTTGCTCACCACTTTCATATTCTCACGGTCTGCCCAATTCTGCAAGCCCTGCGACTGCTGAAATCTCTCTGCTGTGGTCGGTATGAGCCTTGCTTTCGGAGCGTGCGTTGTCATGTACTTGTATGTCTCGATACGCCGTGCGATCTGCTTGCTCTCGTAGAACCAGCCTAATGTCTTCGCCCTTGTAAACTTCGCTCTCGGATTGCGTTTTTTCTGCTCCGCAAGCATAAATTTCAGGTCGATCTTGTGGTCGGGATTGTAGTCAACCAATATTCCAAACTCAGCACATTTCGCAAGAAAATCATTGAAGTCCTCGCTTACCTTAATAACTTCGTCTATGGCTTGCTTTAGCTGTGCTTTCCATGATAGGTTTTGCTTGTCAATTTCCCATTCATAGTGGCTCTTGCCTTTGGATTTTTCGGGGCTTTCGATTACAGAAAGATGATGCTTTTTACATAGCTCGTCCGATACCTGACGGAGCTTGCTCCACGCTCTTTCGGGTATCTTTCCCTGATTAAATTCAGTCTCAAAAGTCTTACCCGTGTAGAAGTTCACATTGTTCAGAACGATGTGATTATGGATATGCTCATGGTCTACATGGACAGCTAAAACATACTGATACTCGTCATTGAAAAGTGCCTTGCAAAGCTCCTGTCCGATGAGCAAAGCTCTTTCGGGAGTTACCTCCCCAGGGGCAAAGGATTGTATTATGTGCTGGGCTTCGGTTCGGCATCGTCCTGTGCCTGCAAGCTCCCTTGTTTCTCGGAACTGCTGTGTTGCTCCTTGTGCAGAAGATACGCACAGGTTGCTAATAACATACCTGCCGTCTCCGGTTTTGTTCGGGTTGATGATATAAGCAATTGCATTGTACGTTCCTTGGTGTATCGTATGGACGTTAGTAACTGCCAAATTTCATTCATTCCTTTCTTCATAGTCTCTATGTCTGATTCATAAAGATGACCTGTCTTGTTTACTCGGTGGGCTACCTGATTGAACGAATTTGATACCGATGATATGCCCCTCGCCGCCGCCAGAAGGCTCTCGTTATCTTCCTCAACATTCATCACGGTCAAAGCAGAATATCGGCAGTAATCGCCACGGCTTTTGAAGCTCGTCTGCTCATATCTGCGGTTGATGGCAGCAAGCTCAGTGTCGTTCACCCTGAATGTGATGATATGCCTACGGACTTCGCTTGGATCGGCGGTCTGTATATCCTCCTGCGGTGGTGATTCTCCCTGCTCGGTTTCTGCCTTTTCAGTATACTCGATCTCGCCCGTGTCGCTCACTTCAAGCATATTGACTTGTTCCGTTTCTGCTCCTGCGGTATCGGTCTGCTCGGCGGTAACCGCCTGCACTTCCTCGGCGTAGGTATTCGCTATTTCATCAGCGACTTCCTCTACGCTCTTATGGCTGAACAGCTTTGATAAAAATCCCATTCTGTGTACCTCTTTCTTTTTTATTCTCTATTTCGATTGCTCTGCAATCGCTCTCAGGGGTCTTAGGGGAAATTTCCCCTAACAAGCAGTATAAAGTTTACGATTCGCCGTAATCGTAATACTTTATACCGTGCTTGCGAAATATGTCGGGCGCTTCACGCCCTCTGTTTCATTTCGGGCTTTATCGCCCGAAATTTCACGCTCCGCTGTGATTTGGAGCTGTGCGACTGCGGTTATCCTGACGGTATCATTATTCTATACTGGCTCGGCGCAGTTTCAGCGCAGTCTCGGCGGCAGTCTTATGAAAAATACTCTCCATATATCTACCGACGTTTTCGGGTTTTTGGCGGCTGTTTTCTGAAAAGTTTACAGTTTGTTCATGACGGTTCTCCCTCCTGCATAATTTCAACAGCGGATTTTTATATGATATGCGAACAGAATGTGATCCTCGCTCAGATTTTCGGAGTATCGGTGGTTGCTTTTTCGCGGCAGATGTGGTATAATTTATAGGTAAGAGAAAGCAGTCGGCGTTCGTGTTCGGATATTAGGATATAGGTGAGATAAATGCTTATTTCAAAATTTGATATTACAGACATAGCAGATAAAATTGATAGATTTGAAAAAGAACATGATATTATTTTTCCAATGGAATATAGAAACTTCATGCTTCGCTATAATGGTGGTGAAACACCTAAAACATCATTCAGGTCAAACAGAAAAACATATCAGCTTCGTGCTTTCTTCGGGATAGAATTGCAAGCAGGTAATTACTCTTTGAATGATGTTCACTATATTGATGATTTTATCAAACGTGGTGTGCTTCCAATAGCTGTTGATTATTTCGGTAATTATTATGCTATAAGTCTTAATGGTGAGAGAAGTGGGAGTGTTTATTTCCTGAGCCATGAAAGTAATTATAAAGAGAAACTGCTGTTCAATTCTTTCAAGGAATTGATTTCTGCAAGTAAAAGTGAAAAGATCGGATATATCCCTACAATTGAGGAACGTAAACAAAAACTGATAGCCAATGGATTTAGACATACATTATCACCTGAAAAATTAGCAGGGTGGCAAGCAGAGATTGACAGATATAAAAATATAAATCAAGAAGAAGTTAGTTTATAAGAAACCGTTTAGCTGTGAAGCATTACGCTCCGCAGCTTTTTTATTTTTCCCCATAACAATTTCACGAATGAAAAAGTCTTATGGCGCACTCAACTTCATGCGCACTGCGAATAGACTTTTTATCCCAAAGTGCGCTATAATTTTAGTATGGAGCTGAGTGTTAGGCTCTGCAATAAAATATAGAATGGTGGTGATATTATGGCAACAGCTTCGATTGCTGACAAGCTTGCAAAGCTCGAAACGAAGATCGTCAAGCGTGAGAAAACTATCGCTGACGAGACAAAGGAGCTTGATAAGGATAGAGCAGAATATAACAAGCTCTACATCATGCTTCTCTTTGACAAGTACAAGCTGAGTGGCAAAGACCTTTTCTCTGCTATCGAGAGCGATCTTGACGAGCTTGAAAAACTCCGTGACGGCAGTGTGTCCGATAAGGATTCGGACAGCAGTTCCTCTGGGAAAGGCAGTATGATTAAGGGTGCGAGTGCCGATACAGCTCGGCATAGTTTCCCTCATACCTTTACAGAAGGACATGAGGCAGAACAGAAGAAAGGAGATAACATTTGAGCGATGAAGTTTACCTGATCGGTGAGGATAATTTCAGCAGGGTGAACAGGGATTATGTTGCTCTCGATACCAGAGAGGGACAGCATATTGCATTGGCTCTTACCGCAAGCGCTATTCCGTTTGACGGCAAAGTGAACGATGAGCGTATTACCTTTGCCTACGATGCTGATTATAAGGAAGAAGTTGACGAGATATTAAAGAAGGCAACTTCGGAAGAATATGCTGATTTTCGCCGTGAGCTGAACGAGAATTACAGGGGTGAGAAGTGTATG
This sequence comes from Ruminococcus sp., assembly GCA_024403995.1. Classification (GTDB taxonomy): domain Bacteria; phylum Bacillota; class Clostridia; order Oscillospirales; family Ruminococcaceae; genus Ruminococcus. The sequence continues at coordinate 325 of JAKSQT010000075.1, read as the reverse complement.
CACTTCCTGCCCGCCGCCGCTGAAATACTGCACATGACGGAGGGCACGCTCCGCAGCAGACCGCTTGATGTTCAGTACATTGTTTGCAGGCGTTATGCAGATTATTGTATCTGTGATTCCTACACTCTCAGGCGTGAGCTTGAAAAGGCATTACTGCTTAAAACCGATTAGCTGTTGGGGACGGCTCTGCCGTTCCTTTCAGCACAAAAAGACAACAAACAAACGAGGGTAAGATAGAGAAAGCGATGCCCTCACTCTATAAGCGTAGAGAAAGATGCTCCATAGTTATCGGTATTTGGCATTTCTCGGCTTTGCCTTCAGGTGT